>JACDAV010000085.1 GCA_013695255.1 Chloroflexota bacterium | reverse complement strand
CGGCGACGCCGCTCGACCACCGTCCAGCCGCGCCGGACCGCGTCGAGCGCCCCGGACAGGTCGCCCAGGCGGTGCTCGCGCAGCTTCGCCAGCTCCACGGCCGCGACGGCCGAGAGGCGCGTCGTCCCGACGGCCAGGTTGGCCCAGGTGACGGCCGCGTCCTCGATCCGGCCGAGACGACGGAGCACATGCGCTCGCTCGACCAGGAGCCGCTCCTCGGACCACGGGCTGGCGAGCCGCGGCGGCGCGCTCCACGACGAGCGGTCCGGTTGTCCGCCGAAGTCTGCCATGCGACGGGGGGACCACCAATCGTCGACGCCGACGGGGCCTTCGGTCGCCCCTCGGCCGTACGGGGCCCGGGCCTCGCGAACCGCGGCCGCTGCCAGGGGGGCCACCGGCCGAGCGGCGAGCGCCGCCTCCAGGCAGCCCAGCGCCGCGTCGAAGCGGCGCTCCCGGAGAAACAGTCGCGCCAGGCCGGCAAGGTCCCCGGCATCCGCCGTGCCGCGGGCACGCGCGTCGCCGAGGCATCGCTCGATGTGGGCGACGAGCCGGGCGAGCGATCGCACGTCCTCGGCGTTGTGTCGCGCGACCGCGACCAGCGGCTCCGGCAGCCCGGTGCGCAGGAAGTCGAGGTAGCGGCCCGGGATCTCCCAACCCTCGACGTCCTCGTGCCGCGCGACCTGGAGCAGCGTCTGCTCGACGGTCCGCAGCCGCGCGTCCGCCATCCGGTGGCGGAACAGTCGCCGGACGAGTGGGAGGAGATCGAGATGCCCCGCGTGGGCCGGCGCGGCACGACGGTCCATCCGGTAGCGCGTCACGAGGAGCGGCCAATCGAAGCCGCGCCCGTTGTACGAGACGAGCCACGCGTCGGCGGGGATCTGCGCCTCGATCGCGTCGAGCAGCGCGGCCTCGTCCGACTGGTCCGGCAGGAGCAGCTGGACCGTCCGGAACCACTCGCCGGTCCACCAGCCGAGCCCGACGAGGAAGGCGTAGGTGCCGGTCGCGGTGCCAAGCCCGGTCGTCTCCGTGTCGAGGCACACGAGCGGCGTGCCGGCGGGAGGCTGACCGGGCAGCGAGGCCAGCCGGCCGCGATCCACCGGCACGGCCAACGCCGGCGATTCGACTCTCACGTAGGCGCCACGCGTGGCGCGGATCACCTCCCCGCCCAGGCCGGCGGCCATTCGCGCGGCGAGGTCGCCAGGTGGGCGCCTCGCCGGCTCCAGCCGGCCGTCGCGAGGCGCCGGGTCCCGGGCGAGCGAGGCCCGGAAGTTGGCGAGGCGACGCTCGAGCGTGACGCCCTCGGTCACGTCGACCGGGCTCGTCGCGTCATGCGGCGCCGGGCACGGTCGCTCGCGGGCTGCTCGCCGAGCGAGCCCCGAGACCTTCGAGGAGCCGCAGCGCCAGCCCCCTGGCGTCGATGTCCGGCTCGAGCCGCGGCCCGGTGCAGGCCGGGCACCCCGCGTCACAGGCGCACGCGCGGATCAGGTCCGCCGCACCCTCGATGAGCTCCTCGTGGCGCATCCAGAGCCGCTCGGACAGGCCCACGCCGCCCGGGACCGCCTCGTACAGGTAGATCGTCGGCGCGTCGTGGTGCGGGGAGCGCACCTGGGAGACCAGCCCGAGGTCACGCGGGTCGACCATGAGCAGCACCGCGGCCACGCCCTGGATCGCGCGTCCCGCGCCGATCAGCGCCACGTCCAGCTCCTCGCGCCGCCAGCCGCCGGCCAGCGCCTCCGCCGTGAGCCAGTAGGCGGTCGTCTGCAGCTCGAGCTCCGGCAGGTCGATCGGGCCCCAGCCCACGTTCTCGTCCGTGCCGAACTTCAGCTTCTTGAACAGTGTCACGAGGCTGGCGACCATCACCTCGCCGTGCAGCCGGCGGCCGCCCGGCGCCGACGCCTCGGCGAACACGTCGAGCGGCTTGAGGGTCACCGCACGGTTGGCGTAGGTGTAGTGGTCGACGTCGACGCGGTGGACGTAGGCCTTCCGCTCGCCCCACTCGAGGCGGTCCACGTAGTACTGGACCGACTCGTGCAGGTAGATCGCCCGCTCGTGGACGAGCACCTGGGCCGAGAAGAGGTCCACCTCGCCGAGCACGCGCGGCCGGTCCGGCGTCGTGTCGACGATCACCACGTTTTCTGGCGCCGCCGTTCGCAGCGAGACTTCCGAGGCCGGGAAGTTCTCGCCGCTCCAGTACCAGCGGCCGTCCTCCGCCTGCCGGATGTGGCCCGCCTCGGCGAGGAACGCGAGCAGCTCGTCCGCCGGTCCCGGTCCGAACGCCTCCCCTGGCTCGAACGGCAGCTCGAACGTCGCGCAGCGGAGATGCGCCAGCAGCACGTGGAGGTTGTCCGGGTCCAGCCGCGCCTCCTCCGGGCGGCTGCCGAGGAGGAAGTCCGGGTGGTGGATGACGTAGCGATCCACGGGCGACGGCGAGGCGACGAGGACCGCGACGCTCGCGCCGCCGCGCCGCCCGGCCCGGCCCATCTGTTGCCAGGTCGCCGCCAGGGAGCCCGGGTAGCCGGCCAGGATGGCCACGTCCAGCCGGCCGATGTCCACCCCGAGCTCGAGCGCGTTGGTCGAGACGACGCCCAGGATCTCCCCGTCCCGGAGACCGTGCTCGATGGCCCGCCGCTCCGTCGGCAGGTAGCCGCCGCGGTAGCCGCGGATCCGCGACCGGGGCCCGAGGTCCTGCCGCATCGCCTCGCGCAGGTTGGAGAGCATCACCTCGACGGCGGTGCGCGTCCGCCCGAAGACGACCGTCTGGCGCCCGGCCCGCAGGAACGGCAGCGCCCAGCGCTGGGCGAGAGTCAGCGCCGAGCCACGGGCGCCAGTGGCGGCGTGGAGCAGGGGCGGGTCGACGAGCAGGACGTGGCGCTCGCCGGCGGGTGCGCCGTTGCGGTCGACGAGGTGCGCCCGACGGCCGGTCAGGGTCTCCGCCAGCTCCAGCGGATTGCCGATGGTCGCCGAGCAGCACACGATCACCGGCCGGGAGCCGTAGTGGGCGCACAGCCGCAGCAGCCGCCGGAGCACGTTCGCGACGTGGCTCCCGAACACGCCACGGTAGGTGTGGAGCTCGTCGACCACGATCACCCGGAGCTGCTCGAACAGCTGGAACCACTTGGTGTGATGGGGCAGGATCGCCGAGTGGAGCATGTCCGGGTTGGTGACCACGATCTGGCCGGCCTTCCGGATGGCCGACCGGATGGGCGCCGGCGTGTCGCCGTCGTACGCGGCGGTCGAGATCTCCAGGCCGGTTGCCTTCGCGAGGGTCGCGATCTCGGCCACCTGGTCCTGCCCCAGCGCCTTGGTCGGGAAGAGGCACAGCGCCCGCGCCGCCGGATCGTCGGCGATCGCCTGCAGGATCGGGATCGCGTAGCAGAGGCTCTTGCCGGACGCCGTGGGGGTCACGACCACGACGTCCTGCCCGGCATGGACCGCCTCGATCGCCTCCGCCTGGTGCACGTACGGCCGCTCGATCCCGTGAGCAGCAAGACCTCCGCGCAACCGGCCATCCAGCCAGCCGGGCCACGATCCGTGAAGCGCGGCGTGTGCCGGGATCGTCTCGTGGTGGACCACGCCCCGCGCCATGGACGGCTCGGCGAGAACCTGCTCCAGCACCACCTCGGCACTGGCGGGGGCGTACGTCCGCATGTTCGCTCCGATTGGAACAGATGATCGGTTTGGCCGGAGAGTAGCAGCACCGTGGCGCCGTGTCGTGACAGGTTGGTTGTCACGCCGGTCCGTTTGACACGGCCAGCTGCCGGCAGCTACGCTCCGCGCAACGCATGATCGGCCGACCACCACTCGCGCCGCCCCCGGACGACCAGCTCGACGACGAGACGCTCGAGGTGTCGGACGACGCCGACGCCCAGACCTCCCGGTCGCTCGCCCCGGACCTGTCCGGCCTGCCGATCGCCGGCGTCACCCGACGCCGGGTCGGCTTCCTGGCCGGCGCGCTCATCAGCGCCTGGATCCTGATCGTCTTCGCCCGACAGGTGGGTGAAGCCACCGCAGCGACGGCCAAAGTCGACGACCTCCGGAGCTCCAACGCCGCGCTGGTCGGCCAGGTCGCGGCCCTCGAGCGGGAGTACCAGCTGATCCAGCGGCAGGAATGGATCGTCCAGCAGGCGCGCGGCTACCGCCTCGGCAAGCGCGGCGAGATCCCGTTCGGCCTCGGTGCCGCGCCGCCGCTGCCCGCGGACGCGCCGGGCTCCGCCGCCGTCCGGCTGGGCGCCGCGACGGACGATCCGACTCCCGTCGAGTCCTGGCTCTCCCTTCTCTTCGGCCCCAGTCGCTGATCGGCGCGGGCGGGAGCCCGACCACCCGGGTGACCGGCCGGCGTGGGTGACCGTATGCTGTCGAGGCGATGTTCACCATCCCCGTCGAGGACTTCGTCTTCGTCCTGTGCGCGCTGGTCGGTGGCGGTCTCCTGCTGGTCACGGTCCTCGTCGACGACGTCCTGGGAGGCGTCCTCGACGCGCTCCACGTGAGCGCCGACATCGGTGGCGTGTCGCTCATGCCGCTGGCGCTCGGCTTCATCTCGATGTTCGGTGTCGGCGGGCTGTTCGCGACCCAGCTGCTCGATGCGCATGGCGGCCAGGCGGCCCTGGTCGGAACCGCATTCGGCGCGGTCGGCTTCGCGATCGTGTACGGCATGTTCGGCGTCTTCCAGCGGGCCGAGGGCAAGGCGCCGTTCAGCCTGCAGGACCTCGTCGGGCGCACGGGCTCCGTCGCGGTCGGGATCTCCGCCGGCCGGCTCGGCAGCGTCTATGTCCGCGCCGAGGGCCAGAACCACGAGCTCACCGCGACCGCGCTGGTCGACGTACCGGCCGGCACCACGATCACCGTCACCGGCGTGGCGGGCAACGGCTTGATCGTCGCGCCCATCGGCGCGCCGACCCCAGAGGGAGGTCAGCAGGGTGCTTGACGGACTGTTCGACTTCGTGGGGGGGCCGACGTTCGTGGTCTTCCTGGCGATCATCATCCTGGTTCTGCTGCTGGCCTACATCGGCAGCCGCTACAAGGTCGCCAAGGCCAACGAGGCGCTGATCATCAGCGGCCGCCGCGAGCGCAGCGCCACCGGCGAGCAGCGGCTGAAGGTCGTCCGCGGCCAGGGCACGATCGTGCTGCCGCTGCTCCATCGGGTGGGCACGCTCAAGCTGACCGCCCGCCAGATCAACGTCAACCTGGCCGACGCCGTCTCGCGCCAGGGCATCAAGGTCGCCGTCCAGGGCGTGGCGACGTTCAAGATCGGCGCCGACGACGAGTCCATCCAGAACGCCGCCGAGCGGTTCCTCGAGGCGCGCGACGAGGAGGTCGACTCGATCGTCAAGAACGTCCTCGAGGGCTCGCTCCGCTCGATTGTCGGCACGCTCACCGTCGAGGAGCTGAACCTCGACCGGATGAAGTTCCAGCAGGCTGTCCAGGACGCGGCCAAGGGGGACCTCGCGACGTCCGGCCTGCAGATCGACTCGTTCACCATCCAGGCGATCCGCGACGAGTCCGGCTACATGGACCTGATCGGTCAGCAGGAGACCGCCCGACGCGAGCGAGACGCCCGGATGGCCAAGGCCGGGGCCGACCAGGAGGCCGCCGTCCGCGAGGCCGAGGCGAACCAGGTCAAGATCAACGCCGATCGCGACGTCTCCGTCCGCCGGGCCGAGACGGAGATGCAGATCGCCGCCGCGGAGGCCCGAGCAGCCCAGGCGGGACCGCTCGCGCAGGCCGAGGCGCAGCAGGAGGTCACCCGCAAGCAGACCGAGCTGGCCGGGCTCGAGGCGGACCGCAAGCGGCAGGAGCTGGTCGCCGTGACCGTCCGCCCGGCCGAGGCCGAGGCAGAGGCGCAGATCCGCCGCGCCGAGGGCGACAAGCAGTCCCGCATCGCGCAGGCCCAGGCGGATGCGGAGCGGGTCAAGCTGGCCGGCGAGGCACAGGCACGCGTCGTCGAGGTGACCGCCGAGGCGACCGCCAAGCAGACGACGCTCGAGGGCAATGCCGAGGCCGGGATCGTGCTCTCCAAGGGCGAGGCGGAGGCCAAGGCGCTCGCCCTGCGGGCCGAGGCCTATCGCCAGTTCAACGAGGCAGCCGTCATCCAGACCGTGCTCTCGATGCTGCCGGAGATCGTCCGCGCGGCGGCCGAGCCGATGGGCAGGATCGGCTCGCTGACCGTGCTCTCCTCCGACGGCGCCTCGGACGTCGTGAAGACGACGACGAGGACCGTCGCCGAGGCGGGCGCCGCGGTGAAGGGCCTCACCGGGATCGACATCCCGCAGATGCTGGCGAGGGCCATGGGCACAGCCGGCCAGTCCGATGGCGAACCGACGCCCGGACCGGCCGGCGGCGGTGGCACGGGAGGCGAGCAGGGCCGCGGCCGGGTGACGCCGCCGCCGACCTCCGGCGGTCCCGCTCCCAGGGGGGCGAACGGAGCCGCGGAAGCCAGGACCATGCAGCCACCCGCCCGCACCGTGGACCCGGGCGCCGCGTTCGAGCAGGCCGGCAGGACGATCGAGGACGCCAGTCGCTCCGTGCGCGAGACGGCGGCCGCGATGCTGCCGCCGGCCGTGCCATCGCTGCCCGGTCCTGCAGACCGCGCGCTCCAGCCCCAGCGTCCCGCGGCGGTCACCCGGCGCCCGAGGTCGCTCGACATCGATCGCCAGACGACCCTCGACGAGGCCGCCGGCCGCCTCGCTGCGGACCTCGAACGGGTTCCGGGGATCGAGCGGTACGGCGACATCCGGCTGGGCGAGCTGGACCGGTCCGGCCCACGACCGCTCCGGACCATGTGGCGGATCGCGCGTGACGAGCTCGACGACCGCTGGGGAAGTGTCACGATCGGCGAGATGCTCGACCGGTACGGCAGCGGCCGGTCCGGCGGGACGGGCGCGTCGACCTGAGGTCGGGCGCTCGCGTCAATGCCCGGGCATCGAGAAGCCGGCGGTCGGTGGCCGCCGGCTTCTTCTTGTCGCGTGGAGCTCAGCGCCTGGGCTCGTCGTCCGCTTCCTCCTCGGCCCGGTCGCCGAGCGCGCCCCCGGCGCCTGCGCCAACGGCGCCACCCCCGGCCGCCTCGGCTCCAACCTCGCCGCGACCCTCTCGGTCGCGCCGGTCGCGGTCGCCGAGGTCATCGTCGTAGCCGCTGCTCCCGACCGAGGAGGTGGTGCCCGTGGTGGCGGAACCTGACATGGCGTTGCTCGAGTCATCGATGTCCACCTGCTCGCGGCGGACCGTCTCCGACACCCGCTGGGTCTCGGTCACCGGGCGCTTCGAGATCTCGATCTCCTCGACCACGCGCACTTCCTTGCTGACGTCGACCCGCTCTTCGGTCACCGGGACGCGGATCGTGTCACCGCTGAACGCGTCGTCGCCGACCGCGGTGGAGCCGTCCGTCGCAACCGAACGGATCTGGACCTCCTCGCGCGTGACCGGGACGTCAAGCGTGCGCTCCTCCTCGACCACGTTCTTGTCGATGCGGACCTCGCCGGCGCTCTCGGTGGTGCGCTCG
>JACDAV010000069.1 GCA_013695255.1 Chloroflexota bacterium | reverse complement strand
CGGCCACCGAGCGCGGTTGCGCCGCCCACGCGCCGGGTCGCTGCCTATGGCGCCGGCGGCGGCGTCAGGTCCGGCGTCGAGCCAGCCGTCGTGATCACGATGTCCACGCGCGCGGCAGGATCGTCCGTGAGCTCGGCCTCGCCCCCGAGGATCTCCTCGAGCACCTCGATCGTTGTCCCGAGCCGGTCCTCGGCACCGTTGTACACGACGATCCGGGTGACCCCGAGGTCCGGGTCCTCCGGCCGCTGGTTCGGCGACGAGGCGGCCATCCCGACGTACTCGAGGTAGGCGGCCAGGCGCGATGCGGCGCCCTCGTCGCCTGAGCCGTTGAGAACCCACACCCGGGCCCCCTCCTCGGCCAGGGCCTCCCGGCGAGCGGCGAACTCCGGATCCACGACGAACGCGTCGCGGACGGCGGCGCGGATGCGCTCGACGTCGGGGTAGAGGTAGTAGATCGGCTCGGTCACCTCCGTGCCGTACACCGGCGCCGAGAAGACGTACGAGCGGATGGTCGACAGGTCGACATCCTCCGCCAACCCGAGCAGGTCGTCGAGCAGGTCGCGCGGCACGTCCGTGCGGACCGCCTGGGAGAGTGCGACGGCCAGCTCGTTGATCCGGGGCAGGATCGTCGCCGCATCGATCTGGCGGGCGAGCGAGAGAAGCACCCGCTGCTGGCGCTGGCCCCGCTCGAAGTCGTTCGAGGCGTTGCGGGAGCGGGCGTAGACGAGCGCCTGTGCGCCCGTCATGTGCTGGACGCCGGCGGGGATGTAGATCCGCCGCAGCCGGCCACGATCGGCCGGGAACCGGTCGTCGACGAGCGGTGACTGCACGTTGACCGTGACCCCGCCGAGCGCGTCGATGACCTTGACGAAGCCGTCGAAGTTGACCTCGACGAAGTAGTGCACGTCGAGCCCGTAGAGCTCGCCGAGCACGGCCTTGAGGGCGTTGTACCCGCGCGTCCGCTCAGTGCCCGGGAACAGGTCCGGTCGTTCCTCGACCGTCGCGTACAGGCTGTTGATCTTGCGGCTGAAGGAGCTGCCCAGCACGAGGCGCGCCGGCCCCGGAGGGATCGGGACGTTGGCCGTGTCCCGGGGCAGGCTGAACAGCGCGACCTGGCGGGTCACGGGATCGATCGAGACGACGATCAGCGTGTCCGTGTTGTGCGCCTCGGCCTGCTCGTCGGCGCCGATCAGCAGGATGTTGAGCCGGTCCGTGCCGTTCCACGGGGGGGCCGTGACGTTGGGCACGGCGGAGCCCACCGGCGGCAGGCTGAGGCTCGGCTCGGCGCTCTCGATGGGGACCGCCGACTCCTCGGCCGATGGCTCCGCGGACGGATCGACCGACGAGCCAGGCGACGGCGTGGTGGCCGGGCAGTCGCGCTCGAGGAAGATGCATTCCGCGGTGTCCATCGCGAGCAGGTCGTATCGCCCGACCGCCACGTGCGCGCCGCTGAGCACCAGGATGACGGCCAGCAGCCCGGCGATCGAGAGCGGCTGCCGGGGCACCCGCGGCCGATCGACCCGGCCGCCGCTGGCGGTCCACGCGTTGACGAACCCGGCAACCCGGTAGGCGTCGACCACGGCGACCATCCGGTAGGCGAGGGCCAGGAGGTTGAGCACGAAGACGGAGGTCAGGAGCCACGGCTGGACCGCCAGCGCGAGCAGCTCGGCCTGCGGAATCCGGAGCAGGACGCCGGCGATGAACGCGAGCAGGAGCAGCGGCAGCGCGGCGAACGCGAGCCCCCGTTGCGCGGCACCCGCGTACAGGTGGCCAAGTCCGGGGAACACGAGTGACAGGAAGGCGGCGGCGAACGGCGACCGTGCCCGCGGCCGGGCGTTCTGGGCGGGGAGCATCGCGGGGTAGGATACTCGGACCCATCGTCGGCCGGCACCCGGAGCCCAGGTCGCGCCGCGGTTGTCCGCCCCACCCATCCATGCCCGCCGGACTCGGCGGCCCAGCGCGAGGCTCGATGTTCCAGCCCGTCGATCCGAAGCCGGATCTCGTCGCCCAGGAGCACGAGATCCTGGCCCGCTGGGCGGAGAGCCGGACGTTCGAGCGGCTGCGTGCCCAGAACGTCGGCGGCCCGCGCTGGAGCTTCCTGGACGGCCCGATCACCGCCAACAACCCGATGGCCGTGCACCACGCCTGGGGTCGGACGTACAAGGACCTGTTCCAGCGCTACCACGCGATGCTCGGCCACGACCAGCGCTACCAGAACGGCTTCGACTGCCAGGGGCTGTGGGTCGAGGTCAACGTCGAGCGCGACCTCGGGTTCACGAGCAAGCGCGACATCGAGGCCCACGGGATCGCCGAGTTCGTGTCGCTCTGCAAGCAGCGCGTGCTCACCTTCGCCGCCCGGCAGACGGAGCAGTCGATCCGGCTCGGCATGTGGATGGACTGGAACGACCCCGACGAGCTGCGCCGCCTGCGCGACCTCCTCGCCGAGGACCCGTCCGCGGTGACCACGATCCAGGGGCCGGACGGCCCGGTCACCGACACCGTCGAGATGCTGGTCGGCCGGCTCGGGATGCCGGACACGGGCGGCAGCTATTTCACCTTCAGCAACGAGAACAACGACCTCATCTGGGGCTTCCTCGCCGAGTGCCACCGGCGAGGCTGGATCTACAAGGGCCACGACTCGATGCCGTGGTGCCCCCGCTGCGGGACCGGGCTCTCCCAGATGGAGATGAACGAGGGCTACCGGGACCGCGAGGACCCCGGCCTGACGGTTCGCCTGCCGCTCGTCGACCGGCCGGGCGAGGCGCTGCTCGTCTGGACGACCACGCCCTGGACGCTGGCCGCGAACGTCGCGGCGGCCGTCCACCCGGGGCAGCGCTACGTCAGGGTGCGGCAGGGGAACGAGGCGTTCTGGGTCGGGAAGGGGGCCATCGGGCAGGCGGTCGTCGGCGAGTTCCGGGTCGAGGAGGAGCAGCCCGGCTCAGCCCTGGTCGGATGGCGCTACAGCGGTCCGTTCGACGACCTGCCCGCGGTGCGCGACGCCTTCGCCGCCGCCGGTTACGAGCACCGCGTCGTGCCCTGGGACGAGGTGGGCGAGGACGAGGGCACCGGCATCGTGCACATCGCTCCCGGCGCCGGCGCGGAGGACTTCCAGCTGGGTAAGGCGCTCGGGCTGCCGGCCATCGGGCCGATCGACGAGAGCGGGCGCTACCTCGACGGGTTCGGCTGGCTCAGCGGCCTCGAGGCGTCCAGCGTCGCCCAGGCGATCGTCGACGATGTCGAGCGGCGCGGCCTCTTCTACCACCTCGAGCCGTACTCGCACCGCTACCCGCACTGCTGGCGCTGCCAGACGCCGCTGCTCTTCCGGCTCGTGGACGAGTGGTACATCTCGATGGGCCCGGTCTACGACCAGCCGCGGGACACGCTCACGAAGGAGCAGGTCGACGCGAGCCTGCGCTACCAGATCATGGAGGTCGTCGACCGCATCCGGTGGATCCCGTCGTTCGGCTACGAGCGCGAGCTCGACTGGCTGCTGAACATGCACGACTGGATGATCAGCAAGAAGCGCTACTGGGGGCTGGCGCTGCCGATCTACGACTGCACCGCGTGCGGCACGTTCGACGTCGTCGGCGGCCGGGCGGAGCTGGAGCAGCGCGCCGTCGAGGGCTGGGAGCGGTTCGAGGGGCACACGCCGCACCGCCCGTTCGTGGACGAGGTCAAGATCGCCTGTCCCGGTTGCGGAGCGCCGGCGGCACGGATCCCGGACGTGGGGAACCCGTGGCTGGACGCCGGGATCGTCCCATTCTCGACGCTCCACTACCGTGAGGACCCCGAGTACTGGCAGCGCTGGTTTCCGGCTGACTTCATCACCGAGAGCTT
Source organism: Chloroflexota bacterium (assembly GCA_013695255.1). Taxonomy (GTDB): domain Bacteria; phylum Chloroflexota; class Limnocylindria; order Limnocylindrales; family CSP1-4; genus JACDAV01. The sequence goes on along the minus strand of JACDAV010000069.1, from coordinate 4,238 downwards.
TCCCGGCCAGTTCCGGAACTGGTTCTACGCGATGCTGGCCATGTCGACCGTGTTGCGGCGAGAGGAGCCGTTCAAGGCGATCCTCGGCTACGCGACGCTCCTCGGCGAGGACGGCCGGCCGATGCACAAGAGCTGGGGCAACGCGATCGAGTTCGACGAGGCGGCCAATCGCATGGGCGTGGACGTCATGCGCTGGCTGTACATGGCGGCGCGGCCGGAGGACAACATCCTGTTCGGCTGGCACGCGGCGGACGAGGCGCGCCGCCGCCTGTTGCTGTTGTGGAACGTCTACAGCTTCTTCGTGACCTACGCGCGGCTGGCCGGCTGGACACCCGCCGATGGCGGCGCGCCGTCCGTGGAGGGGCGTCACCCGCTCGATCGGTGGGTCCTGTCCCGGGCAGCCGGCACGGCGGCCGCCGTGGGTGACCGACTGGCCGACTACGACGCGCTCGGCGCGAGCCGGCTGCTCGACGCCTTCGTCGAGGACCTCTCGACCTGGTACCTGCGACTCTCGCGCCGCCGCTTCTCGCGCAACGACGACACCGCCGGCCGGGCGGGGGCGTTCGCCACCCTGCACGCGACGCTCGTCGCGCTCGCCCGGACGCTCGCGCCGATCCTGCCGTTCATCTCGGAGTCGATCTATCGCAACCTCGTGACCTCGGTCGACCCGGACGCTCCCGACTCGGTCCACCTGAACCGCTGGCCGGCGGACGCTCTGGCGTCCTTCAGGGACGAGCGCCTCGAGGTCGGGATGGCGACCGCGCGCCGTGCCGTCGAGCTTGCCCGGATGCTCCGCGGCGGCGCCGGCATCCGAAACCGCCAGCCGCTCCGGATGATGTGGCTCGCGCTGCCGGGCGGGGACCTGCCGGGCGACCTCGCCGAGCGCGACGCGCTCCTCGCGCTGATCCGCGACGAGGTCAACGTCCGGGAGGTCGAGCTGATCGGCGACGAGTCGGAGCTGGTCGAGCGACGCGTCAAGCCGCTCCTGCCGAGGATCGGCAGGCGGCTCGGGCCGGCCATCCCGGCCGTCATGGCAGCCGCCCGCGAGGGCGCGTTCGAGCTGCACCCCGACGGCTCGGTGACGCTGGCCGGACAGACGCTGGCGCCGGACGAGGTCGAGATCCTGGCCTCGCCACGTCCGGGGACGGCCGTCGCGCACGACGACGGGCTCGTCGTCGTGATCGACACGGAGCTGACCCCGGATCTGCGCGCCGAGGGGGACGCGCGCGAGCTGACACGCGCCATCCAGGACCTGCGCAAGGACGCCGGTTTCGAGCTCGACGAGCGGATCGACGTGGCGCTCGGCGGCGACGACACGACGGCCGCGGCGCTCGCGCCGTGGCTTCCGGACGTGCTGGCGGACGTGCAGGCGGAGGCGGTCATCCCGTGGCAGACCGGACCGGCCGAGATGCCCGGCGACGGTCGGACTGCCACGTCCACCGCGGTCGTGCTGTCGAGCGGCACCGTCAGGGTCGCGTTGCTGCGCCGGCCCCGAAACGGGTAGGCTGGATGCCCGACAGCCCGGACGGTGGAGGGGACGCGCTGCAGGACACGGCAACGGCGAATGCGACCAGCGGCGCGGCCGGGGTTCGGCGTCCCCGATCCGGGCCGCGGTGGGTGGTCTTCCTCGGTCTGGCCGGGACCGTGCTGGCCCTCGACCAGCTGACCAAGGCGTGGATCCTCGCCAATGTCGACCCGGCCCGGCCGGTGGCGGTGGTCGGCGATCTCGTCCGCCTCATCCTGTCGCGCAACACCGGTGCGCTGTTCGGCCTCTTCCGGGACAACGCCACGCTGTTCGGGCTCGTATCGATCGTGGTCATCGGCGCGATCGCCTGGTACCACGCCCGGGCCCCGAGAAGCGCCCTCCTGTCGACGACCCTTGGCCTGCTCCTGGGCGGTGCGATCGGCAACCTGATCGACCGCATCCGGCTCGGCTTCGTGGTCGACTTCGTGGATGCCGGGATCGGCGACCTGCGCTGGTACACCTTCAACGTCGCCGACGCCGCGATCAGCGCCGCGCTCCTGCTCCTGGTGCTCCTCGCGCTGCGTCCGTCGCTCGCCGGCGAGGCAGAGCCGGTTGGCCGCACGCCGGACCCGGGTCGCCGGGAGCCCCATCCGGGTGGCTGACGGGTCGCACAGGGGCCCCGGCCTGCGGACGATCGTCGTGCCCGTCGGTGCCGCCGTCCAGCGCGTGGATCGCTTCGCGGCGGACGCCACCGGGCTGTCCCGCAGCTACGTCCAGCGACTGATCACCGAGGGTCGCCTGGTCCGCGACGGAAGCGCCCTGCGCGCCCGGGATACGGTCGGGCCCGGTGACCGGCTCGCTCTCGACGTTCCGCCGCCGGTGCCCCTCGATCTCGAGCCGGACCCCGGGATCGAGCTCCACGTCGTGTACGAGGATGCCGACCTGCTGATCCTCGACAAGCCGGCGGGCCTGGTCGTCCACCCGGCACCCGGGCACTCGTCGGGAACGCTCGTGCATGCCCTGCTCGCGCACGCGGACGAGCTGGGGGGGATCGCCGGCGTGCGCCGGCCCGGGATCGTGCATCGCCTCGACCGCGATACGAGCGGGCTCCTGATGGTCGCCAAGCACGACGCCGGGCAGGCGTCCCTGATGGCTCAGCTCAAGGCCCGGCGGGTCAAGAAGACCTACCTCGCCCTGGTCCACGGCAGTGTCGCCGCGGCACTCGGGCGGATCGAGGCGCCGATCGGCCGCGACGCGCGGCACCGCACCCGGATGGCCGTCGTGCCGGACGGCCGTCCGGCGGTCACCGGCTACCGGGTGCGGGAGCGGTTCGGCGGCTGGACGCTCCTCGAGCTCGACCTCGTGACCGGCCGGACGCACCAGATCCGGGTCCATCTCGACGCGATCGGCCATCCCGTCGCCGGCGACCGGGTCTACGGGACCGGGACGTCGAGGCGCGGTCCGGACGCTCTCGAGCGCCTGTTCCTCCATGCCTGGCGGCTGGAGCTCGCCTCGCCGTCCGGCGGGCACCTCATCCGCGCCGAGGCGCCGCTGCCCGACGAGCTCGAGGCGGTTCTCCAGCGCCTCCGGGCAACCGATGCCGAGACCAGCGGTCGCGGGCACGCCGCGGCGGAGATGCGGGGGGCGTGACCGGCGTGGACGATCCGACGTCGCTGACCGGCGACGGACTGACCACCGACCCGGTTCGCGAAGCGCCCGGTGGTGCCGAGGGCGCGCCGGGCACGATGCTGGTCATCATCTCCGGGCCGTCCGGGGTGGGCAAGGACACCATCATCGAGGCGCTCCGCCGGCTGCCGACGGCGCGGGACTACCACTACGTCGTCACGTGCACCACCCGGGCACGGCGCCCCGGCGAGACCGACGGCGTCAGCTACCAGTTCCTCCACCGCGACGCGTTCCTGCGGCTGCGCCGGGCCGGGGAGTTCCTCGAAGCGAACCAGGTCCACGGCCAGTGGTACGGCACGCCGCGCGGACAGGTCCGCGACGCGCTCGCGGCCGGCCGCGACGTGATTCTCAAGATCGACGTCCAGGGCGCCCAGGTGGTCAAGGAGACGGTCCCGGACGCCCTCCTCATCTTCCTCGTGCCGCCCTCGCTCGAGGACCTGTTCAACCGACTCCGGGCCCGGGCGACGGAGTCGGCCGACGAGCTCGAGCTCCGCCAGCGGAACGCGGCGATCGAGCTCGCCCGCCAGGACGACTACGACTACGTGGTGACCAACGAGACGGGCCAGGTCGAGCGCACCGCGAGCCGCATCGACGCGATCATTGCCGAGGAGCGCCGGCGTCACCCGGACCGCCGGGTGCGGGTCTAGGCCGGAGCGGCACGCCGACGCCGGCTCGCCGCCGCAGGACACGCCCGTGGCCGCGAGCCCGCCTCGCGCGGCTGCGACAATCGCCGGCGTGATCGAGGAGCCGACCCTGCCGCTTGGCGAGGATCCGGATCCCCGCGGCGAGACCGGAACCGGCACCAGCGCCGCCAGTGCGCGCATGGTGGAGGTGGCGGTCGACGCGGTCGGCCGCGGCGGGGCACGGACGTGGACGTACGCTGTGCCGGCTGCGCTCGAGCCCGTCGAGCCCGGGGAGGCGGTTCTCGTCCCGTACGGACGGCGGCAGGCCCTGGGGGTGGTGCTCGGCGGGGGAGCGCCGGCAGCGGGGGTCGTGGCCCGACCGCTCGCCGACCGGGTCCGTGCCGACGGGCCGCTGCTGCCGCCCCTCGCCCTCGAGCTTGCCCGCTGGATTGCCGGGCACTACC
>JACDAV010000036.1 GCA_013695255.1 Chloroflexota bacterium | reverse complement strand
ACCACCGAGTGGAACATCCACGTCGACCCCGACGCCGCGAAGGTTGCCTTCACGGCCTGGGGCGCCTCGGCCGAACGGCACGGCCACCCCCGCCCGACCGCGCTCGGCCTCGACGTCACGGAGCGGGCGAAGATCACCCCCGAGCACGTCGTGGCGCTGGCCCGCCGCGCTGGCTCCACCCCGGACGACCTGCTCGCGCTCGCGCGCGGTGAGGACCCGGGGCAGGCGACGCAGTCGATGGCCTCCAACCGGGTGGTGCGCTTCATCGCCGACGCGCTCCGCTTCTACATGGAGTTCCACAGCCGCTTCGACGGGTTCTACGGCGCCTTCATCCACGATCCCCTCGCCGTCGCCGCGGCCCTCGACCCCCGGCTCGTCCGCACGGAGGCGCTGACCGTCGACGTCGAGCTGGGCGGCGCGCTGACGACCGGCGAGACCGTCACCGACTGGCGCCGGGTCTGGGGCCGGCCCCCGAATCTCGACGTCGCGGTCGAAGCGGACGCGGCCGCGTTCCTGGACCGATTCGTCGAACGCGTCGGAGGGCTCGCCGCGACACGGAGGGGATAGGGCGGAGCCTCAGCCCGGCGATCGGCGCACGATCGCATCGACAAGGTCGTCGTCAGTCGGGGTCGACCCGAGGCCGAGCCGGTCCCCGACCACGGCGGCCAGCGGCGGCTCCACGAACGTGGACTGCAGCGGCTCCCAGGAACGGCGCGCGAAGACCTCGGCCGGGCTGCCGTCGAGCAGGATGCGGCCGAGCCGCATCACGACGACCCGCTCGAACGACTCGGCGACGAACCGCATGTCGTGGCTGATCGCGATCACCGTCCGCCCCGCGGCCGACGCCGCCTCCACGATGCCGGCCACCATCGCCATCCCGGGTTCGTCCTGGCCGGTCGTCGGCTCGTCCAGGACGAGGACCGGCGTCTCCATCGCCAACACCGACGCCAGCGCCAGGAGCTTTCGACGCGAGCTGCCAAGGTCGTACGGGTTCGTGTCGGCCTCCGCCGTCAGTCCTGTCGCGGCAAGCGCGGCGTCGACCGCGGTGTGCAGCCGGTCGGTACCGAACCGCAGGTTCCTGGGGCCGAAGGCGACCTCCGACCGCACGCGTGACCCGAAGATCTGGCGATCCGGATTCTGGTAGACGAGACCGACGCTCCTGGCGAGCTCCGCGACCGTCCGACGGGCGGTGTCCTCGCCCCCCAAAAGCACCCGACCCGCGGTCGGTCGGAGGATGCCGTTCAGGTGGCGCACGAGGGTCGTCTTCCCCGACCCGTTCTGTCCGATCAGGGCCAGGCGCTGGCCCGCCGGAACGGTGAGCGACACACCATCCAGCGCCCGGATGCCGCCCCGATAGACGTACGCGAGCGCCTCGAGCCGGATCTCGATCAAGCGAGCGCGACCGGATCCAGGCCGGCTTCGACGAGGCGTCGTCGAAGGCGGACTGCGCTCGGCTCCCGGACGCCCAGGTCCCGCAGCCGGGGATCGGCCAGGAGCTCCGCCGCAGCCCCCTCCATCACGATCGTGCCGCCGGCCAGGACGACGAGCCGCTTGGCGACGCGCGCAATCAGGTCCGTCTTGTGCTCGACCACGAGGACGGACGCGCCCTCCGAGGCGAGTCGCTCGATGGCGTTCGCGACGAGCGACGTACCGGACGGATCGAGCTGGGCAGTGGGCTCATCGAGCACGATGTGGCGCGGGCCCATCGCCAGCAGGCCGGCGATTGCCACGAGCTGCTGCTGCCCGCCCGACAGGTGCGCAGGATCTCGCGCGGCCAGTTGCTCGATGGCGAGTGAGCTGAGCGCGGCGTCGACCCGCGACACCAGCTCGTCGCGTGGCATGCCGAGGTTGGCCGGCCCGAAGGCCACCTCCTCGTAGACCGTTCCGGTCACCCCGGACAGCTGCGTCCACGGATCGTCGAAGCCGATCGCCACCCGTGCCACGAGCTCGTGCATCGGCATCGGAGCGATGTCCTCGCCGTCGATCAGAATCCGTCCGCTGAGCGTCCCGCCCACGATCCGCGGCGCCAGCCCGGCCGCAATGAGGCACAGGGTGCTCTTCCCGGAGCCGTTGCCGCCAACCAGGCCGACCACCTCGCCCTCGCCCAGCTCGAGGCTCACGTCGTCGATCGCCGGCCGCACGCCGCCGGCGTGGCGGTAGGTCACGGATTCGAACGTGAGCATCAGGCCGGGTGCCAGCCGAGGGCTCGGGCAGCGAGCAGCGCGACGAGGGCGGCGACGATCAGCCAGCGCGCTGCGCGCTCGATGGGTCGGTCCGCCGGATGCCAGAGCAGCGTCCGCGGGCCCGGCCGGCTGAAGCCACGGGCCTCCAATGCCAGCGTCCGCTGCTCGACCTCGCCGATCGCGCCGAGGATGACCGGCCCCACGATCGGGACGATCCCGCGGGCTCGCGCGAGCGGGCCGCCCTCGGTGTCGAGGCCGCGCGCCCGCTGCGCTTCGATGATCGCGGCCGCGCGCTCGAGCATCGCCGGCACGCTCTGGACGGACGCGTTGGCCACGAACGCGAGGCGGGGCGACACCCCGCGCCGCTCGAGATCGGTCGTGAGCTCGGCCGCTGATGTGGTGAGGTAGAAGAGGGAGATCGCGCCCGAGATGACCAGCAGCCGGAGCAGGACCTCGATGGCCAGCCCGAGGCCCTCGCGGGTGGCGGTCACCGGACCGGCCTGGAACAGGACGTCGCGCCCGCCCGGGAAGAACAGCACGTTGATCACCAGGACGCTGGTGGCGACCGGCAGGGTCAGCAGGAGTGTCGCCCGGAGCAGCTTCCGCACGACGCGAGCGACGGCCGCCGGCAGCAGCACGACGAGGCCCGCGAGCGCCAGTGGACCCACCACGCCGCCGATGGCGACACCGGCAAGGCTGGTGGCGACCGCCGCGACGAGCTTGGTGAGCGGATTGAGCCGGTGGTAGGGCGTCGCGCCGGCTGCTCGCCGGAAGGGCTGGGCGCCAGTCGGCGCCGCGCCGGCGGGGTCGGTCAGGCGTACGCCTCCCCGGCGTCGTTCTCGAGCAGCCGGTCGCCCTGCGGGAAGCGAGCCTTCGTGCGGCGAGCCATGGCGTTCAAAATCAGGTAGACGACGAAGAACGTGACGACCTTGTCGATCGGGTCGCTGATCAGCCCCTGGCCGAGGGTGGCCGCCTGAACGTCGGCGCCGGCCTGCCGGAAGGCGGCGACAAGAAAGTCGGTGCCGGCGCCCGTGACACCGCTGAAGACGCCGGCGGCGATCGGGGCACTGATGAGTGCCGCGACGATGCCGGTCCCCACCCCGAGCCCGACGACATAGGCCGCGGTGAGGTCGCGCCTCGCGATCAGGAGCGCGACGAGCCCGACGACCGTCGCCACGACGAGCCCCAGCGCCACCCAGCCCAGGATCAGCAGCAGCTGGTTGTCGCTCGAGGGGGCCAGCGCGGCCTGGCCGATGATCTTCTCGTAGCCGACGAAGGCCAGGTACGACATGACCACGATGAGCCCCACGGTCACGGCGCCGCCGACAAGCAGGTTTCGGGGCGGCGTGTTCGGTCGTGGGCGGAGCAGGCCGGCTCTGCCCGCGAGACCGGCGATGACGCCGATGGCGACGGCCGTGATCGCGAACGCGGCAGCGGCTCCCGACTGGAACGGGGGCGGGATGACGTACGACCAGAGAACGTTCGTCAGGGCGCCGGTGAACGCGCCCGCGATCGGGCCGCACAGGACGCCCACCAGGATGGTCCCGATCGAATCGAGGTAGATCGGGATCTTGAGGGCGTTGGCGACGGCGCCGCCGAGAACGATGTTGAGGGCGATGCCGATCGGCATGAGCGCGATCGTCCGGGTCGTGAACTGGCGTTCCAGCGATCCCAACCGCCCCGTCTGAAGCTTTTCGAGCCCAAGGTAGACGGCGGCGGCGATGACCATGGCAATCGTGAGGATGAGGGCCCATGAATCGGCCGTCACCTGGTTGGCGAACGTCACCGGGTCGATCCGGGAGGTGTCTTCGAACCGGCCGAGGGTCAGGATGCCGACGGCGGTCGCGACCACGAACGCGGCCAGCGCAGCGACTACGCGGAGCCAGCGTGCGTCCATGGGGAACCTCCTCCTGTCGGGCGGCCGGCCACCATGGTACCCGCGTCGTCTCCTGTCAGACGGCCACGCGCACCGCCAGCCGTTCGAGATACGCGGCGCGCCAGCGCTCCGTCGCCTCGACTGCGTTGAAGGTGTAGACGTGCAGGTCGGAGACCCCAGCCGCCGGGTCGGCGAGGTGCGGCCCAAGCCCCTCGAGCAGCGCGTCCGGGCGGTAGAACCCGCCGGAGCGGATGAGGCGGGCGATGAAGCGGGTGTTCTTGACGAGGAAGCGGTGCGTGTCCACGACCCCGATCCGCGCGCCGATCGCCAGCAGCCGCTGCGGCTCCGC
>JACDAV010000046.1 GCA_013695255.1 Chloroflexota bacterium | reverse complement strand
CGTCGCGTAGTCGGACCACTGTGACGAGTCGTAGACCACGCGGCCGGTCAGCCACCAGTAGGCGACGAGCCGCCACTGCTCGTACCGATGGAACGCGTCATGGATGGTCGCGCGGGCGACCAGCTCCTGGTTCTCGGGAGTCTTCGGGGCGTCGGCGTCACCAAGGACGCGCTCCGCCCAGACGCGCCAGCTGGACGGGATGATCTGGTACTTGCCGTACGCGCCGCTCGTGGCGTTGTAGGCGTCATATCGGCCGCCGGACTCGACCTGACCGAGGGCATACATGAACCGGTCGAAGCCGGGGATGTCGTGGGCCTGGGTCGCCGGGGGCCGAATGGCTCCGATCGACACGAGGACGATGACCAGGCCGAGGGCGGCCATGGCCGGGCGGCGGGCGACGACTCGCAATACTGCTCCTCCCTGCCGAGCGGCCGCGGTGAGCGCGACCGAACAGCGGGTGATGCCTCGCTGCCGGGGGCTTCGGGGGCGGGGGCCGGCGAGCGACGCGGTTGCTGGGCCACCGGCACCCACAGGGGCCTCGCGGCAGCGCGTTGGAGCGGCACAGCATAGGAGCCCGTTTCGGATCGGGCAACCCCCTCGGTCAGCCGGCGGGCACGTGCTCCAGGAACCGCGCGATCCGATCGAGCGCGTCATCGAGGACCGGGCGAAGCGTGTGACCCAGCCGCGGGTACGTGTGAAGCTCCGCCCGTCGCAGCCTCGAGAGCGCGCCGCGCAGCAGCTCCAGCCGCGCGAACGGGTCCGACTCACCGGACAGCAGGAGCACCGGGCAGCGGATCGCCGGCCAGTGCTCGGTCCGCGCATCCCAGCCCTCGGGACCCCCTGGCCGATGCAGCGGGTAGCTCAGCAGCACGAGCGCCGCGTACGGCGCCCCTGGCTCGGCGGCGGCCAGGCTGGCGACGCGGCCGCCATACGAGTGACCACCCAGGACGACGTCTGCCCGCGCCGGGACGGCCGCCTGGAGCGCCGCCACGGCGGCCTCGGCGCGGCGACGCGGCAGGTCGATGGCGTCTGCAGCGTACCCGCGCAGCCGAAGGCCCTCCACCCACGGCCGCATCGTCGCCGCGGTGCCGCTCGCGCCGTGCCCGAGGTGGACGTGGAGGGTCATGTCATCCGTGAGGCTATCGTCGTCAGCCAGCGGCTGCAGATCCCCGGCGGCACCGGCTGGAAACCGCACCCACGAGGCCGTGACAGGCTAGCTGTCACGGCGACCAGCGACGCTCTGGCCATCAAGCCGATGGGAGAGATCGCGATGATCACAATCGAATGCCCGTGGTGTGAGGCGTCGATCGCGCTGGAGCGCGCGGACGTCATGCGCTGCGAGGACTGCCGGATCGAGGTCCAGATCGACCCGACCACCGCCACGGAGGTCCCGCTCGCCGCCTGACCGGCTCGAACCCCCCGGCGGAGCCGGTTTGCGTACGATGCTGCGGTGGACGACCGAGCTGGACGGGCGGCGATCGTCGCCGCGGGCGCGCGCCTCGGACGGCGTGGCCTGATCTCCGCAGGCGAAGGGAACCTCTCGGTGCGGCTGGACGCCGGCATGCTGCTCGTGACGCCGAGCGGCCGGCGGAAGGATGAGCTTGCGCCAGCCGAACTCGTCCTGGTCGACCTCGGCTCGGGCGCGGCGCTGGGCGCGGCGGCCGCGCGGCCGACGTCAGATCTCGCGATCCATCTGGCCGTCCATCGTGCGCGCCCGGACATCGCGGCGGTGGCCCACGCGCATCTTCCGGCCTCGATGGCGCTGACCCTGGCCGGCGAGGTCCCGGATCCAGCCGCCCTGCCGGAGACGGCCCTGCTCCTGCCGCGGCTGCCGTTCCTCGAGCTCGGCGTGCCGGGCAGCGACGAGCTGGCCGGCCGCGTGGCGGCGGCCCTGACCGAGCCGCCGGACCCGCTGGCCACGGCCGTGCTGCTCGAGCGTCATGGGGCGATCGCAGTCGCCAGCGATCCCGCGGGCGCGGTCGACCGGCTGGAGCTCGTCGAGGTCCTGTGCCGGACGTGGCTCGACGCGATGCTCGTCCGCGCCGCGCGCGGGGCGGAGGGCCCGCCCCGGACCTGACGCCTCGACGACGAACGCTGCCCGGGTCAGACGACGGCCGGCTCGCCCTCGCGGGGGACGGCCAAGCCGATGCCCGCCGCGACCCGCCGGCCGAAGTCCGGGTCGCACCGGGTGAAATGCTCGACCATCCGCTCCTGGATCTGCCGCTCGCACTGGCCGAGCGCGTCGGTCAGGTTGAGGACCAGGTCCTCGCGCTCCCAGTCGGGCATCGTCCGGTAGCGCTCGCCCGCCTGCGCATAGTCGTTGGTGCGCTCGATCGTGGCCCGCGTGAGGCGGCCGTGGATCTCCGGCTCGTAGTTCGGCCCGGTCGCGTCGGCCTCCATCAGGCCGCCGGTCGAGTTCGGCTCGTAGTTCGTGTGCGGGTTCTGGCCAACGGTGTCGACGTAGTGGGTCATCTGGCCGTCGCGCTGGTTGGTGGCCGGCCGCACGACCGGCCGGTTGATGGGCAGCTGCAGGTAGTTCGGTCCGACCCGGAAGCGCTGCGTGTCGGAGTACGAGAACGTCCGCCCGACCAGCATCTTGTCGTCGGAGAAGTCGATCCCGTCGACGAGGACGCCCGTGCCGAAGGCCGCCTGCTCGTTCTCGGCAAAGAAGTTTTCGAGGTTCCGGTTGAGGGTCAGCATGCCGACCGGGAGCAGCGGGAACTGGTCCTCCGGCCAAGTCTTGGTGTCATCGAGCGGGTCGAAGTCCAGCTCCGGGTGCTCGTCGTCGCTCATGACCTGGACATTCAGCTCCCAGCGCGGGAAGTCGCCCCGCTCGATCGCCTCGAAGAGGTCCTTCGAGTGGCTGCCGAGATCGGTCGCCTGGATCTCGCTGGCCTGCGCCTGGGTGAGCGACTCGATCCCCTGCTGCGTCTTCCAGTGGATCTTGATCAGGACGCCCTCGCCCTGCGCATTCACGAGCCGGTAGGTGTTGACGCCGAAACCGTCCATGTTCCGGTAGCTCTTCGGGATGCCGCGCGGGCTGAAGAGCCAGGTGAGCATGTGCATCGACTCGGGCGTGAGGCTCATGAAGTCGAAGATCCGGTTGGGCTCCTGGCGGAACGTCACCGGATCCGGCTTCAGGGCGTGGATCACATCCGGGAACTTGATCGCGTCGCGGATGAAGAACACCGGCAGGTTGTTGCCGACCACGTCCCAGTTGCCGTCCTCGGTCCGCAGCTTGACCGCGAAGCCGCGCGGGTCGCGGGCCACCTCCGAGGAGTCGCGACCGCCGATGACCGTGGAGAAGCGGATCGTGACCGGCGTCTTCGTGCCCTTCGCCTGGAAGAGCCGGGCGCGGGTGTATCTCGATGCCGGCTCGTCGCCGATCGTGCCGTATGCCTCGAGCTCGCCGTGGGCGACGAAGCCGCGGGCGTGCACCACCCGCTCCGGGATGCGCTCCCGGTCGAAGTGGCTGATCTTCTCGAGGAAGTGGTAGTTCTCGAGCGTCGCGGGCCCGCGCGAGCCCACGGTCCGCTGGTGCTGGTTGTCGTAGACCGGGTGGCCCTGCCGGGTGGTCAGCGCGGGCTGGGCGGCGCCGCGAGCGTCCGTCCGTCCGGGCCCGTCCGTCCCGTGCGTCGCGTCCGGTCCGCGCCCGTTCGTCTCGTGGTCAGCCATCGTCATCCTCTTCGATCAGGGTGCGGCTCTCCGCCGGTGCAGGGTTCATTCTCCCCCACCGGCCAGAGCCTGTCGCTCCGGCGAGCGGCCAACTGCCGCGATCAGGTCCGGTAGTCCCTCACCTCGACCAGCGCGCACCGGCCACCAACGTCGATCGTGCCGTCCGGTCCGGGTCGCACGTGCAGCTCGGAGCCGACTCCCTGGCGGATCGTGAGCGGCCGGCCAAGGCGGGCACCGAGCACGACCGCGGCACCGCCCGTCGCCTCGTCCTCGAGGACGTCCGGCTCGTCCGGAAAGAACCGGGCCCGGATGGCGCCCAGTCCCGCATCCTCCCAGGCCCACACGCACAGGCTCTCCTCGCCCAGTGGCGGCGGAGCGAGGTCGTCCACCTCGCCCGGCGTCGCGTACTCCACGAACCGGACCGGATAGACCCATTCCGGGCGGGCGCGGATCCACGTCAGGCCGTTCTCCGGCCAGGTCCGGACCGAGCCCGCGGAAACCTCGAGGGTGTCGACCGGCCGGCCGAGATGCCGCAGCAGCCAGGATGTGCCGACCGCCGGATGCCCGGCGAACGGCAGCTCCACGCCCGGGGTGAGGATCCGGATCCGCGCCGTGGCATCGGCCACCGCGTCGACGAAGACGGTCTCGCTGTAGCCAAGGTCGCCGGCGACGGCCTGGCGACGATCCGCCGGCACGGCGCTGCCGTCGAGGAACACGCCGAGCGGATTGCCGCCGTCGCCGCCCGGACCGAGAAAGACGCGGACGACGTGGAGCGTGCTCACTCAGCCGCCCCGGCCGCCTGGAGGGCCTCCGCGGCGATCCGGGCCAGCGCCACTCGCTGCAGGGCGACGACGGACAGGCTGTCCGTGATCCGCCCGTCCAGCGTCATGGCGAGCGCCTCCTGGAACGGGACCCGCCAGACCTCCAACACTTCCGTCTCCTCGGGAGCTGCCGCGCCCTCGGCCAGGTCCGTCGCGAGGTAGAGGATGCCGGCTTCGTCGGTGACGGAGTTCGAGAGGTGGACGCGGGCCAGCTCGCGCCAGGTCGCGGCGACCAGGCCGGTCTCCTCGCGAAGCTCACGCGCGGCGCCGGCCGCGGGATCCTCGTCCGGGGGCACCCCGCCCTCCGGGATCTCCCACGACCAGGCGTCGAGCGTGTAGCGGTGCTGCCCGACCAGCACGACACGATCCTCCGTGTCGATCGCCACGACGCCGACGGCGAGGTTGGCGAAGTGGACGACACCGTAGACGCCGGGCGTTCCGTCGGGGCGGAACACCTGGTCGTGCCACACGGTCAGCCACCGATTCGCGTATGCCACCCGCCGGGTCGTCGTGCGCCACGGGCTTCGTCGGGAGTCGTCCGGATCGTCGGTCACGTGAGCCATCCTACGGCCCATCGCCTGTGCGCCCGCAGCACGCGCGCTCGTGCCAGACTCCGGCGTGACATTCCCCCGAGCCCGGCGTCGGGTGGAGGTGAACGAGATGAGCCCCGCCTTCGAGCCGGTCCCGATCGCCGTGCAGACCGTCGGCGCCGAACGCCTCGAAGCCTTCGTCATCGCGTCCTACGAGCGTCACGAGGCGGAGATCCACGGACTCCTGCTGGCGGTGACGCGGGATCCGGAGGCCGCGGCGGACCTGACGCAGGAGGCGTTCGTCCGGCTCATCGAGCAGCTTCGTCGGGGCCGGACGCCGGACAACGTGGGCGGCTGGCTCTACCGGACCGCGTCGAACCTGGCCATCAGTCGCGGCAGGCGCGCCACGGTCGCTCGACGCCTTGCGCCACGTCTCGTCAGGCGCGACGAACCGGCGACGCCGGACCGGATCGTGCTCGACCGGGAGCGCAACCGAGCCCTCGACGCGGCGCTCGGGCAGCTGCCGGTGGCCGATCGGATCGCGCTGGTGATGGCGGCGCAGGGTCTGTCCGGCGAGGAGATCGCGGCCCACCTGGGCATGCGTCACGGCGCCCTTCGCACGCGGCTGACGCGAGCCCGCGCCAAGCTTCGGGAAACCCTCGAGCGCGGGGAGGCGGCACGATGATCGCGCACGCTCCGTTCCGCCGAATGGCAGTCGCGGCCATCGACACCCGCCTGACCACAACCGAGCAGACCCGCCTCGAGGCGCATCTGGCAGGCTGCGATGCCTGCCGCTCATACGCCGCCTGCGTGCGCCGCGATGCCGCCTCCCTCCGCGCCATCGCCATCGTCCACGCGCCGGATCGCGTGCGCAACGCCGTCGTCCGGGCCGCCGTGCGGCCGGCGTCCCGTCAGGCGGCGACGTGGCGAATGCTCGCGGTGGCCGCCATCCTCGTCCTCGGACTGGTCGGATCGGCGCTGGTCGTGGGGGCCCTGGTGCGTCTCCAGGCCGAGCGGACAGGCCCGATCGGCTGGCAGCCGGTCGTGGCGCCGGATGTCCTGACAGATCCGACGACCGGCATCCGTCTCACGGGCGTGGCGGGCCTCGAGAGGGCGGGGGGATCGCGGTTCGTGGCGATCGGCGCAAGCGGCGCCGGCGTCACCCGCATCCTCGTCTCCGGGGATGGTGTTCGCTGGACGCTCGCCGAGGACACCGCCTTCGTGGAGGCCGCGCTCCGCGGTGTCGAGACCGTGGCCATTGGCGGCCGGACGCGGTTCGTCGCCTACGGGTCCGATGCGGGCCGGCCCGCGACCTGGTGGTCGGACGACGGCACGATCTGGACCGTCGAGCGGGTCCACGCGGGGGCTGGAGCGATCGGCGGCGTGGCCGCGCGCCTGGACCGGCTCGTGGGGCTGGGCACTCGAGGGGACAGGCCGGCGTTCTGGTACCGCGACTCGGCAGCTGGCTCGTGGGCGGCTGGCTCCGTGGCCACGGGCGACACGGCGCCAGCGCTGGCGAGCATCCCGGTCGCCATCTCCACCGGGTTCCTCGGGCTGGCGGACGGAACGACCTTCCGGTCCCTGAACGGGATCGACTGGAGCGCGGACGGCAACGACCTTCCGGCGTCGCCCCGGTTCGCCGTGGTCGAGCGCGGCGCGCTGATGGTGGCAGTCGGAGGCCTCGGGCCGCGGCCGGCGGCGTGGACGTCGACCGATGGACCTACCTGGGTCGAGGTCCCCGCCCCGGGTCCCGAGAGCGGCTTCCGGGCCGCGATCGTGGCGACGGACGAGCGGCTGGTCGCCGTCGGCAGCACGTCCGCCGGTGGGCAGGTGTGGTACTCGGCCGACGGTCGGTCGTGGAGCCCCGGCGTCGCGCTGCCGAGCGGGACCGGGGGGCGGGTCGCCGACGTCGCGGTCGCGGGCGACCGGATCGTGGCGGTCGGTTCGATCGGCACGGATGGCGCCATCTGGCAGGGAACGGAGGTCGGACCGTGAGATTCGGGTTGTGCACCGTGGCGCTCGGGGCGCTGCTCGCCGCCGCCTGTCAGCCGACGGGGCCGGCGCCCTTGACGTCGGCCCCGGCAGGCGCCACGGCGCCCGCCTGGAGCCGGCATGAGCTCGGTGCGGGCGGCCCGCAACTCGGCTCGGTGATCGTCGGCGGATCCGGATTGCTGGCCGCCGGCCAGACGGCCCAGGGGGGCGGGATCTGGTCGTCCGTGGACGGGCTGACCTGGACAGCCGTCGTGGCGCCAGTGACGGGGCGGCAGATCACGGCGCTCGCGGCCGGACCGGGCGGGTTCCTCGCCGTCGGGTCGGAGCCCACCGGCGACGAGCGGCAGGCGCTCGTCCTGCGGTCCACGGACGGCGCCGACTGGGCTCCGGTCGCCGGCCCACCCGAGGGCGCCTTCGACCTGTCCGGTGTCGCGGCCAGCCGCGACCGGTGGGTCGCCATCGGATCCGGGAGCAGTGCGTCGATCTGGCTCTCCGAGGATGGGGCGACGTGGCGCGCGGTCACCACACCGGAAGATGCCGGCCGGCTGACAGCCGTCGCGGCCGGTGGGCCGGGCTTTGTCGTGGTGGGCGAGCGCGGCTCCAACGTGTCCGGCGTTCCGGCGGCCGTCGTGTTGATCTCGGCCGATGGGGCGACGTGGACGGGTCTCGCCGATGCGGCCGCGTTCGGCGCGACGAGCCTCCAGGCGGTCGCCGCGACCGCCGATCAGGTGCTCGTGGGCGGGGTGGAGCTTCACCCGACGACGGGCGCCGCGACGCCGGCGATCTGGGCGTCGCCAGACGGCGGACGGTGGACGCG
This sequence comes from Chloroflexota bacterium, assembly GCA_013695255.1. Lineage (GTDB taxonomy): Bacteria > Chloroflexota > Limnocylindria > Limnocylindrales > CSP1-4 > JACDAV01. The sequence goes on along the minus strand of JACDAV010000046.1, from coordinate 945 downwards.
AGCGACGGTCGACGACCCCCGCGCGAGCTCCGGGGGAACCGACGGTCAGCCGGACTTCTTCGAGGGAGCCCTGGTGACGCGGTTCGTCCGGACCGATGGTGGCTGGCTGGCCGTCGGCACCGGCACGGATTCGCGTGTGGACACGATGGCCCAGGACCTGGCGATCTGGCAGTCGGCCGATGGCCGCGCCTTCCGGCGCCTCGATCATGCCCTGCGGTTCGAGGCCGGTGTCGACCCGGGCTTCAAGTACGGCCCCACCGGCGCGGCCGCCTGGGACGGCAAGCTCGCGATCAGCGGCATCGTCACCGGACCGCAGGGGGCGGTCTGGCTGTCGCCGCCCCGCGACGGCGGCACGGAGCCATCCGCCAGACCGTCCCTCGCACCGCCGTCCGAGGGGTCGCCCGAGCCCAGGGCGGCCACTCCGGCGCCGATGGCCTCCGGTTAGCGATCCGCCGCCGCGGCTGGCGGGACAGCGTGAACGCTACCCGCCTCACTACACTGCCGGCATGCCGCGCATCTCCCTCAAGGCCGGTGGCTTCACCGAATCGGTCATCCGCGAGATGAGCCGGCTGGCGGCGGCGGCGGGCGCCGTCAATCTCGGCCAGGGCTTCCCTGACTTCCCGTGCCCGCCGGAGCTCAAGGCGGCGGCCGTCGAGGCGCTCCATGCGGACCTCAACCAGTACGCGATCACGTGGGGGGCCAAGCCGCTCCGCGACGCCATCGCGGCGAAGACGGCGCGCACCCACCCCGGCTGGGACGTCAACCCCGAGACGGAGATCACGGTCACCTGCGGTGCGACCGAGGGCATGATCGCCGCCTTCCTGGCCGTGCTCGACCCGGGCGACGAGGTGATCGTGTTCGAGCCGTTCTACGAGAACTACGGCCCCGATGCGATCCTGACCGGCGCCACGCCGCGCTACGTGACGCTGCGGGAGCCGGACTGGT
>JACDAV010000393.1 GCA_013695255.1 Chloroflexota bacterium | reverse complement strand
GCCGCATCCGCGCGGCGGAGTGGTTCGGGGAAGAGGGAGCGGCTGTCGAAGGATGCGTATCGGAGGCAGAAGCTGGCGGTGGAGGGCGAGCTGACGCGGCTGGGGTTGCGCAGGAGCCACCTCGAGCTGCGGATGGGGGACCCGGCGGTGGGCTCCAACTTCGTCGAGCTGCGCCGCATCACGAGCGAGCTGGCCGACCTCGACACGGCGCTCGCCTCGGCGGAGGACCAGTGGCTGGAGATCGAGGAGCGGGCACCGTGACCGGGCGTGGCTCGGGAGAACCCGGCGAACCTCCCCGGCGCAGCCTTCGGATCGGGCTGACCGGGCCCATCGGCTGCGGCAAGTCGACGATCGGCCGCTGGCTGGTCGAGCGTGGAGCCGCGCTGGTCGACGCCGACGAGGTCGCGCGGGAGGTGACCGCACCCGCGACGCCGACGCACGAGGCGGTGCTGGCGCACTTCGGCCCGGCGGTTCGCGGCCCGGACGGGACGCTGGACCGCCGGGCTCTCGGTGCGTTGGTCTTCGCCGACCCGGAGCGCCTGCGGGAGCTGGAGGCGCTCGTCCATCCGGCCGTGCGTCCGGCGCTCCTGGGGCGGGTCGAGGCGGCCGAGCGGGCCGGTGCCCGGGTGGTCGCGATCGAGGCGATCCGTCTCGTCGAGAGTGGGCTTGGCGCTCTCTGTGACGAAATCTGGCTCGTGCGCTGCGACCCTGGCGAGCAGCGCAGCCGGCTGCTGGCGCGAGGCGCATCCCCGGCCGATGCGGACCGGCGAATCGCCGCGCAGGCCGGGCTGGGCGAGCGGCTTCGCGCGCACGCCACCCGGGTGCTCGATACATCCGGCCCGCCCGCGGGGGCCCGCGCCAGGGCGGAGGCGACGTTCGACGAGGCCCTCGCCGCGTCTCGAGGCAGGGGCCCAAATGGAACGCGCGTTCATCCGCCGCGGACCGCTCGCTGATAGACTGTCGAGGTGCCGGACTTCAAGCTCGTCGCCCCGTTCGAGCCGACCGGCGACCAGCCCGGGGCGATCGAGAAGCTGGCTGACGGGCTCGGCCGGGGGCTCCGCCACCAGACGCTCCTCGGCGCCACGGGCACCGGCAAGACGTTCTCGATTGCTCGGGTGATCGAGCGCCACCGGAAGCCGACGTTGGTCCTGGCCCACAACAAGACGCTGGCTGCGCAGCTCTACGCGGAGTTTCGCGAGTTCTTCCCGGACAACGCGGTCGAGTACTTCGTCAGCTACTTCGACTACTACCAGCCGGAGGCGTACCTCCCGCGCAGCGACACGTACATCGAGAAGGACTCCAGCCGCAACGACGAGATCGACCGGCTGCGGCACGCGGCCACCCACGCCCTCTTCGAGCGGCGCGACGCGATCATCGTGGCCAGCGTGTCCTGCATCTACGGGCTCGGTGCGCCGGTCGACTACGGGGCCACCGTGCTCCGGCTGCGGCAGGGCGGCCAGTACCGGCGCGACGCCGTCCTGCGCCACCTCGTCGACCTCCAGTACCAGCGCAACGACGCGGCGCTCTCCCGGGCGCGGTTCCGCGTCCGTGGCGACACGCTCGAGTTCCAGCCGGCCTCCGAGGAGACGCTGGTCCGGGTCGAATTCTTCGGTGACGAGGTCGAGCGGATCACGGAGCTTGATCCGCTGACCGGCGAGCTCCTGGCCGAGCGGCGCGAGGTCAACATCTACCCGGCCAGCCACTACGTCACGCCGTCGGACAAGCTGAAGCTGGCAATCGTCGACATCGAGGCGGAGATGGAGGAGCGGGTCGGCCAGATGGAGGCCGAGGGGCGGATTCTCGAGGCGGCGCGACTCCGCCAGCGGACGACGTTCGACCTCGAGATGATGCGCGAGCTGGGCTTCTGCTCCGGGATCGAGAACTACTCGCGCCACCTCTCGGGGCGCGAGCCGGGCAGCCGGCCGTGGACCCTGCTCGACTACTTCCCGCCGGACTGGCTGCTCGTCGTGGACGAGTCGCACATGACGATCCCGCAGGTGGTCGGGATGTACAAGAACGACCGCACGCGCAAGGAGATCCTGGTCGACTTCGGGTTCCGGCTCCCCTCGGCGCTGGACAACCGGCCGCTGACGTTCGAGGAGTTCGAGGGCCATCTCAACCAGGTCGTGTACATGAGCGCGACGCCGGGTCCCTACGAGCTCGAGCGCAGCGAGAAGATCGTCCAGCAGCTGATCCGGCCGACCGGGGTCGTCGATCCGGTCATCCACGTCCGCCCCACCGAGGGCCAGATCGACGACCTGCTCGAGGAGGTCCGCCAGCGCGCCGAGCGCGGCGAGCGGGCGCTGATCACGACGCTGACCAAGAAGATGTCCGAGGACCTGACCGACTACCTGCGCGAGCTCGGGGTCAAGGTCCAGTACCTGCACAGCGAGGTTGACACGCTCGAGCGGGTGGCCATCCTGCGCGACCTGCGCCTCGGGATCTACGACGTGCTGGTGGGCATCAACCTGCTGCGCGAGGGGATCGACCTGCCGGAGGTGACGCTGGTCGCCATCCTCGACGCGGACAAGGAGGGCTTCCTGCGCTCGTCCTGGTCGCTGATCCAGATGATCGGCCGGTCGGCGCGGAACATCGGTGGCCAGGTCGTCATGTACGCGGACACGGTCACCGAATCGATGCGCGCGGCGATCGACGAGACGAACCGCCGGCGCGGCATCCAGGAGGCCTACAACCGCGAGCACGGCATCGAGCCGACGACGATCGTCAAGGAGATCCACGATCTCAACGAGCGACTGCGGGTCGTGGCCGAGTCGACCGCCGTCTACGCCGGCGAGCGCGACCTGTCTGACCTCGACAAGACCCGGGTCGAGCAGCTGATCAAGCAGATGGAGGCCGAGATGAAGGCTGCCGCCCGCGAGCTCGAGTTCGAGCGGGCGGCGGCGCTGCGCGACGAGGTCCAGCAGATCCGCCTGCGCGTACTGGAGCAGGATGCGTCCGTGGCCGTGGGCAAGGCGGCCGAGCGGGCCGGGCGCGGGGGTGGGCTCGAGGGTGCGGCGGACCGGAAGCGGGACCGGGTGCGTCGCGACGCGCATGCGGCCGCGCCGGCCTTTGAGGTCACGAGCGTGACCGTGTTGCCGGCGGACGAGGAGCCGGCCGGGGTGGTGGCCGGCGATCCGGCCTCGGACGAGGGGACGGCGGCGGACTGGCTGCCCGGCATTCGCGACGAGCACGACGACGACGGCGGCTGGCAGGCCCGCTGGCTGGACAAGCCGACCTGGGACGTGACGGTGACGCCGAACGTCATCAAGCGGACGGGGACCCGGCCACAGCGCTCGGGACGGCGTCGGCGCGGCTGAGGGCCGGTCGAGCCCTCCGGCCTCGGCAGCGGACCATCGGACGCGGCTACAGTCTCGTGGTGGACGTCGCGCGTCGGACGAGGCTCGTCTGCACGATCGGGCCGGCCAGCATCGGTCGGGTGGGCGAGCTGGTGGACGCCGGCATGGACGTCGCCCGGGTCAACTTCTCGCACGGCAACCCGGCCGGCCGCGCCTCGGCGGCCTCGGCGGTGC
>JACDAV010000034.1 GCA_013695255.1 Chloroflexota bacterium | reverse complement strand
AGGCCACCCGGCGGCAGGCCACCCGGCGACAGGCGGCTTGGGCCGGGATCGTCGAGCGGCGGATGGGGGGGACCGCGGCCGGCCGGCCCGCCGTGGGGGCGCGATCGCCCAGAGCGAGGGGATCGACACGAGCCGGGATCCGATCGGCCGTGGCGCCCGGGGGAGCGCGGGGCCCACGTGGCTGACACTCCGCGCCACGCTGACGAGGCGCCGCGCTTCGGCGATCGCCCCCGACCGGACGATCACCGGGCACCCGGGGTCCGGGACGATCGGGGGCAGTCGCGTGGCGACCGACCCTGGCGCTCGGCCGAGCGGGACATGCAACCGCGATACGGGCAGGCAGCGCGCCCGCCACGCTCGCTCGCGACCGAAGCCGATTCGCTGGTCACCGGTGAGGAGGAGCTGGTGGCCGGCCGGCGCCCGGTCGAGGAGGCGTTTGCCGCCGGACGTGATGCGCACCGCCTGCTGGTCGTGCCGCAGCGCCGGCAGGCCCTCGAGCGAATCGTCCTCCACGCCACCAACCTGCGCATTCCCATCCTCGAGGTCGAGGGCGGCACCCTCACTGCGGTCGCCGGCTTCGACGGGCACCAGGGCATCGCGGTGGTCGTCACCCCGCGCCGATACGCCACGCTCGACGAGATCCTCGCCCGGGCGATCGAGCGCGGCGAGCCACCGTTCGTGCTCGCCCTCGACTCCCTCGAGGACCCGCAGAACGTGGGCACGCTCCTCCGCAGCGCCGAGGCTGCGGGTGCCCATGGCGTCGTCTTTCCGACGCATCGCCAGGCGCCCCTCACCCCGGCCGCGGTGAAGGCTTCCGCCGGCGCCGTCGAGCACCTGCTGCTGTGCCCGGTCGACGATCTGGCGGCCGCGCTGGCCGACCTCCACGTGCGCGGCCTGCGTGTCGCGGGCGCCGAGGCGGAGGCACCCCTGACGGCACGCCAGGCGGACCTGCGGGGGCCCCTGACGATCGTGGTCGGGAGCGAGGGCCAGGGCCTCGGGCCGGCGGTTCGCCGGCGCTGCGACATCCTCATGCGGATCCCGATGCAGGGCGTGATCGAGTCGCTCAACGCCGCGGTCGCGGGCTCGATTCTTCTGTTCGAGGCCGTTGCGCAGCGCAATCCCGAGGGCCTGGCACGACCGCGACCAGCCGCCCGGCAACGCAGACCGCAGACCGGAGTCGCCCGGGGCGCGGAACAGGACGCAGAGCGCCCGGGCGCCGATCCTGCCCCGGACCCGGCTCCAACGCCCGATGTCGGCGAGCCACCAGCGTCCGAGGTGACTCCCGGGTCCGAGGCGACTCCGGTGAGGCCGCCCCGGGCGGCGCAACCAGACGGGGGCAGGACCGACGCCGACGCGGCCGAGATCGCTCCGGCCGTCCCTCCATCGCCGGCTGCACGGCCGCTTCGCGTCCGCCGGACCCGGACCGCTCCGGGCCCGCAGGACGTGGCCGTCGACGCACCGACCGCGCCAGCGCTCGCCCCCGAACCGCCGCCGCCGGCGGATGCCGAATCGGATCCGGCAGCCGCGCCGGGGCAGAGGGGCTCCCGGCGGTCTCGAACTTCGGCCAAATCGCCCGGCCCGGAGCCCGCGCCGTCCGATCAGCAGGCGGCCGACGACCGGCCAGCGGGCGAGGAGTCACCGGCCCGCGCCCGCGTGACACGACCCCGCCGTACGAAGACGCCCGCTCCATCGGCGGCCCGGGATCCTGAACGGCCTGACGACGCGGATGACGGGCTCCTGCCGGGTGGTCCGCAGCCGGCGGCGCCGGGCTGACGGCACCATCGTGGCCTCAGCACCAGTGAGTGGATCCTCGATTGGCGAGCGCGCTCCACCGCCCCGCTTGCAGTCTGGAGCCGCGAGCACGCTCAGCCATGGCGACATCGCTCATTGACAGTGAGGCCGAGCCTGACGGGCGGGGCGGCGGCCGGCCCGGTCGTCGACACGGCGCGCGCGCCCCGGCCCGCCGGGACCGCGCTTGACCCATCTCGGGCCCTCGCCCTATCATCTCCCGGCGCCGGAGGGTCATCTGCGGTATGACCCTGCGCCGCGCCGACGTAGCTCAATTGGTAGAGCAGCGGTTTTGTAAACCGCCGGTTCCGGGTTCGAGTCCCGTCGTCGGCTCCAAGTGCACAATGCAGGATGACGGGCCCGCCACGAGCCGCAGGTCTCGGCCCGGCGCCCTTCCTCAGTGGGTAGGTTGAGCAGGTGGTGAGCTCCGCTGACTGTAGATCAGCCGTCTTCGACTGTGGGGGTTCGATTCCCTCCCTGCCCACCAACTAACTGGTCCGCCAGGCGGTTTCCGGCCCACATAGCTCAGCTGGCAGAGCACTTCCTTGGTAAGGAAGAGGTCATCGGTTCAAGTCCGATTGTGGGCTCCACCCCCGACGGCCTGCTTCCCCGGGCGCGGCCCGGAACCCGTCGGCGCGTCCCTGTAGTGATGGAGTGAGAACGGTCCTGTGGCCAAGAAGAAGTTCGAGCGCACCAAGCCGCACGTGAACATCGGCACGATCGGCCACATCGACCACGGCAAGACGAGCCTGACCGCGGCGATCACCAAGTACCTGGCCCTGAAGGGCGGCTCCGA
>JACDAV010000033.1 GCA_013695255.1 Chloroflexota bacterium | reverse complement strand
GGACCTCAACGACCTGTACCGGCGCGTCATCAACCGCAACAACCGCCTCAAGCGGCTGCTGGAGCTGGGTGCTCCGGAGATCATCATCCGCAATGAGAAGCGCATGCTCCAGGAGGCGTGCGACGCGCTCATCGACAACGGTCGTCGCGGCCGTGCCATCGCGGGCACGGGCAACCATCGTCTGAAGAGCCTCTCTGACATGCTCAAGGGCAAGCAGGGTCGCTTCCGACAGAACCTGCTGGGCAAGCGCGTCGACTACTCGGGCCGCTCCGTCATCGTGGTCGGCCCGGAGCTCAAGCTGCACCAGTGCGGCCTGCCCAAGAAGATGGCCCTCGAGCTGTTCAAGCCGTTCGTCATGCGCCAGCTCGTGGAGAAGGGCTTCGCCCACAACATCAAGAGCGCCAAGCGCATCGTCGAGCGCGTGCGGCCCGAGGTCTGGGACGTCCTGGAGGATGTGATCAAGGACCACCCGGTGCTGCTCAACCGCGCTCCCACGCTGCACCGACTGGGCATCCAGGCCTTCATGCCCGTGCTCGTCGAGGGTTCGGCCATCCAGATCCACCCGCTCGTCTGCTTCGCCTTCAACGCCGACTTCGACGGCGACCAGATGGCCGTTCACGTGCCGCTCAGTCGGGCTGCTCAGGACGAGGCGCGCCGGATGATGCTGTCTACCGCGAACCTGCTCTCGCCGTCCGATGGCGCGCCGGTGGTGGCCCCTACCCAGGACATGATCCTGGGCTGCTACTACCTGACCCTTGAACGCGAGGATCTGGCCATCGACAAGCCGGTGCAGACCTTCTCCGATGAGCGTGAGGCACTGCTGGCCTACGACATCGGCCTCATCGACACGCGGCCGGGCGTGGACTCCTTGCCCAACCATCGCGTCTCCAAGCTGGAGCTCCACTCGCCCATCGAGCTGGTCACGCGGACCTGGGACGCGGCATCAGAGGCCATGGTCGACGAGACCGTGCGCACCACCGTCGGCCGGGTGATCTTCAATCAGATCCTGCCCGATCGGCTGCGTTTCCTGAACCGGACCATGAATCGTGCCGCACTGCGCGAGCTGGTCAGCGACTGCTACCGGGTGCTGGGCTCGGATGAGACCGCGCATCTGGTCGACGGCATCAAGACCGTGGGCTTCCACTACGCCACCCGCGGCGGCGTGACCATCGCCGTCGACGACATCACCGTGCCTCCCCAGAAGCGCCAGCTGCTGGCCGACGCCGACGGCCTGGTGGAGAAGATCGACGGCCAGTTCCAGCGTGGCCTCATCACCGACGATGAGCGCTACGAGCGCGTCGTCCAGATCTGGAAGGACACCACCCAGCAGGTCAGCGACCGGATGATGGAGGGCCTCGACAAGTACGGCGCGGTCAACCTCATGACCAACTCCGGCGCTCGCGGCAACAAGGGCAACATCGGCCAGCTGGGCGGCATGCGCGGCCTGATGGCCGATCCCACCGGGCGCATCATCGACGTGCCCGTGCGCTCTAACTTCCGCGAGGGCATGACCGTCCTCGAGTACTTCATCTCCACCCACGGCGCCCGAAAGGGACTGGCCGACACCGCCCTGCGGACCGCCGACTCCGGCTATCTGACCCGGCGCCTCGTCGACGTCGCCCAAGACGTCATCACCCGCGAGGAGGACTGCGGCACGGAGGAGGGAAGCTGGATCACCCGCTCCGAGTCCGCCGACGAGCCGGAGGCCTTCCAGCGACGGCTGGTCGGTCGGCTGGCCGCGGCGCCGCTGCCCGATCCCCGGGTCAAGCTGAAGAAGGGCGAGTCGGCTCCGCTGCTCGTCGATCGCAACGGCCAGGTCACCGAGGAGCTGGCCGTCCGCATCGACGAGGCCGGCGTGGACGAGGTGCTCGTCCGGTCACCGCTCACCTGCGAGGCGCGTTACGGCGTCTGCCGCGCCTGCTACGGGCGCAACCTCGCGACCGGCGAGATGGTCGGTTCCGGCGAGGCCGTCGGCATCATCGCCGCCCAGTCGATCGGCGAGCCCGGCACGCAGCTGACCATGCGCACCTTCCACACCGGCGGGGTCGCCGGCCTCGACATCACCGCCGGCCTGCCGCGGGTCGAGGAGCTCTTCGAGGCCCGGATCCCCAAGGGCAAGGCCGAGATGAGCCACATCGACGGCGTCGTGGAGATCCTCCGCGGCGACACCGGCACCAAGGTCAAGGTGACCAGCCGCGAGAGCTACGACACCTCGCTGGTGGTCCCCGATGGCGCGGAGATGCTGGCCGCACCCGGCGATGCGGTCGAGGCCAACCAGGTCCTGGCCCGCGCAGCGGGTGAGGACGGCGCGCCGTCGACGGACCTGCTGGCGCCCGTCAAGGGCTTCCTGGTCGGTGGCGACGATGGTCTCGTCGTGCGGGCGGAGGACGTCGTCGAGCGGGAGTACGCGATCCCGCACAACGCCAAGATCCTGGTCGAGAACGGCCAGGAGATCCGAGCCGGCGACGCCATCACGGACGGTCCGATCAACCCGCAGGAGTACCTCGACACGCGCGGCAAGGACGCCGTCCAGCGCTACCTGGTGAAGGAGGTCCAGAAGGTCTACCGGAGCCAGGGCGTCACGATCAATGACAAGCACATCGAGATCATCGTCCGGCAGATGCTCCGCAAGGTCCGGATCGACCAGCCGGGCGACGTCGACCTGCTGCCGACCGAGCTGATCGATCGGCTCGACTTCGAGGAGGCCAACAACCGCGTCCTCGCCGAGGGCGGGGAGCCGGCCACGGCGCAGACGGTCCTGCTGGGCGTCACCAAGGCGTCGCTGAACACCTCCAGCTTCCTCGCCGCGGCGTCGTTCCAGGAGACGACCAGGGTGCTGACCGAGGCCGCCATCAACGGCGCCAAGGATCACCTGATCGGCCTCAAGGAGAACGTGATCATCGGCAAGCTCATCCCTGCCGGGACGGGCGCGCCGGCCAACGTCGCGGCGCGCAAGGAGCGTGAGCGACGAGCCGCGATCGAGGCGCTCGCGGGCGAGTCGATCGAGGCCTCGGGCACGGAATACAACCCGTTCCTCGAGGAGGGCGGGAGTCGCGATCCCGACGAGGCCGTCAACCTCGCCCTCGCGGCCACGATCGCGGGGGGCGCCGACGAGAATGCCGAGGCGCCGGATGCGACCGATGGGGCCAACCCATTCGTGCCCGCAGACGGCTCGGGCGACGCCGACGCCCCCGAGCGCAACCCGTTCCTGGAGGACGCCGCCGAAGAGGTGGCGACCGAAGCCGAATCGTGATCGTCGAGGCCTTTTCGGAGGCCTCGGCCGGCGGCCCGCAGCGGGTTTGACACTCGCTTCGGGCCGCTGATAGACTCCGCGCTCGTGGCCTCGGAGGGGGTCCATCTGCCGGCGCTCGCCGACCGCCCTCAACCTCCGACGCCGTCCGTCCCCGGACCCCCGGCGGCCGATCGATCCGCGGGTCGAAGTCCGGCTCGCGGTCGGTGGACACGACCACAATCTGACCGAAAGGAAGCGTCTTCGTGCCGACGATCAGCCAGCTCGTGCGCCACGGCCGGAAGCCCAAGATCGAGAAGATCAAGGCTCCCGCCATGCGCAGGAACTGGAACAGCCTCCGCCAGCGCCAGGTGCCCATCCCGGGCGCCCCGCAGAAGCGTGGCGTGTGCCTGCAGGTCCGGACGATGACGCCCAAGAAGCCGAACTCGGCGCTGCGCAAGATCGCCCGCGTGAGACTGACCAACCAGATGGAGGTCACGGCCTACATCCCGGGCATCGGCCACAACCTCCAGGAGCACTCGGTCGTGCTCGTCCGCGGTGGCCGGGTCAAGGATCTCCCGTCGGTCAAGTACCACATCATCCGCGGCACCCTCGACGCATCCGGCGTCCGCGACCGGAAGCAGGGGCGCAGCAAGTACGGCGCCAAGGTCGCCGGCGCGCCCGGGAAGAAGAAGTAATGCCGCGCCGTCAGAGCATCCCCCGCAAGGCCAAGTACCAGACGGTTCCGGTCAACCGCACGAGTCACCGCTTCACCGCCAAGCTCATGACCAGCGGCAAGCGCAACCTCTCCGAGCGGATCCTCCGCCAGGCACTCGCCCGCGCCGAGGCCTCCGCCCGGCGACCGGGCGTCGAGGTCCTCGATGCCGCGCTTCGCAATGCGACGCCGATCATCGAGGTCAAGCCCCGCCGGGTCGGTGGCGCGACCTACCAGGTCCCGGTCGAGATCCGGGGTGATCGTCGCCTGTCGCTCGGCGTGCGGTGGCTCGTCCAGGCGGCGCGCAGGCGGAGCGGCAAGAGCATGAGCGAGAAGCTGGCCGCCGAGTTCGTCGACGCGATGAACGGCCTCGGCGCGGCGGTCAAGCGACGAGAAGACACGCACAAGATGGCGGAGGCCAACAAGGCCTTCAGCCATTTCAAGTGGTAGACCCGGGAGCGTAGGGAAGACCGTGGCACGGCAGGTTCCGCTCGCACGCACGCGGAACATCGGCATCATCGCCCACATCGACGCGGGCAAGACGACCGTCACCGAACGGATCCTCTTCTACACGAAGAAGATCTACAAGATCGGCGAGGTTCATGAGGGCGCGGCCACGATGGACTGGATGCCCCAGGAGCAGGAGCGGGGGATCACCATCACGGCCGCCGCCACGACCGCGTTCTGGGGCGACCACCGCATCAACATTATCGATACGCCCGGGCACGTGGACTTCACCGTCGAGGTCGAGCGCAGCCTTCGGGTGCTCGACGGTGCGGTGGTCGTCTTCGACGGCGTGGCCGGCGTCGAGCCCCAGTCCGAGACGGTCTGGCGCCAGGCGGACCGGTACGGCGTGCCGCGCTTCTGCTTCATCAACAAGCTGGACCGCACCGGCGCCGATTTCTGGCGCGGCGTGGAGTCGATCAAGGACCGGCTGGGAGCGAACGCCGTGCCGATCCAGATCCCGATCGGCAGCGAGGATCGCTTCCAGGGGATCGTGGACCTCGTCGAGATGAAGGCGATCTACTACCGCGACGACCTGGGCAACGCGATCGACGTGGTCGAGATCCCGGACGAGCTCCGTGCCGAGGCGGAAGGGCACCGTCGCACGATGATCGAGGCCGTCGCCGAGATGGACGACGCGCTCACCAACAAGTACCTCGAGGGTGAGGAGCTCACGACCGCGGAGATCAAGCGCGGTCTCCGGCTCGGCACCCTGACCACGAAGATCGTCCCGGTCCTGACCGGCTCGGCGCTCAAGAACAAGGGCGTCCAGAAGTTGCTCGACGCGGTCGTCGACTACCTCCCCTCGCCGCTGGACGTGCCGCCGATGATCGCGCTCGACGCGCGAAGCGGCCAGGAGGTCGTCCGGACCCCGAGCGACGAAGAGCCCTTCAGCGCGCTCGCGTTCAAGATCGCGGCCGACCCCTTCGTCGGCAAGCTGGCCTTCTTCCGGGTCTACTCCGGGACGCTCAAGGCCGGTTCCTACGTGATGAACCCGGGCAAGGGCAAGCGCGAGCGGATCGGCCGCATCCTCCAGATGCACGCCAATCACCGCGAGGAGATCGACACGGTCTACGCCGGCGATATCGCCGCCGCGGTCGGTCTGCGCGACACCTTCACCGGCGACACGCTGACCGATCCGGACCACCAGGTCATCCTCGAATCGATGACCTTCCCGGAGCCGGTCATCGAGGTCAAGATCGAACCCAAGACCAAGGCGGACCAGGACAAGCTCGCCATCGCCCTCCAGCGGCTGGCCGAGGAGGATCCGACGTTCCGCGTCCACACGGACCCCGAGTCCTCGGAGACGTTGATCGCGGGCATGGGCGAGCTGCACCTCGACGTGCTGGTCGACCGGATGATCCGCGAGTTCAAGGTCGCCGCCAACATCGGCAAGCCCCAGGTGTCCTACCGCGAGACCGTCCGGCGCGCGGCCGAGGGCAACGGCCGGTTCGTCCGCCAGACCGGCGGCAAGGGCCAGTACGGCCACGCCGTCATCAAGCTGGAGCCGCAGGAGAAGGGCGCCGGCTACGAGTTCGTCGACAAGATCGTGGGCGGGACGATCCCGCGCGAGTACATCAAGTCCGTCGACGCCGGCATCCGCGAGGCGCTCGGCACCGGGCTGTTCGCCGGGTTCCCGGTGGTCGACGTCAAGGTCACCCTGCACGACGGCTCGTACCACGAGGTCGACTCGTCCGAGATGGCCTTCAAGATCGCGGGCTCGATGGCCGTCAAGGACGCCTTCAACAAGGCGGACCCGGCCGTGCTCGAGCCGATCATGCGGGTCGAGGTGATCATGCCCGAGGAGTTCATGGGCGACGTCATCGGCGACCTGAACAGCCGGCGCGGCCAGGTCGAGGGCATGGAGTCCCGGGGCACGACACAGGTCGTCCGCGCCTTCGTGCCGCTGGCCCAGATGTTCGGCTACGTGACGGACCTGCGGTCGATGAGCCAGGGCCGCGCGACCTCATCGATGGAGTTCAGCCACTACGCCGAGGTCCCCGCGAGCATCGCGTCGGAGCTCGTCGCCAAGAGCAAGGTCTGACCTGCCGGTCACCCGACAGGACGAGGAGCGAGGAGCACCCCGACAGATGGCCAAGAAGAAGTTCGAGCGCACCAAGCCGCACGTGAACATCGGCACGATCGGCCACATCGACCACGGCAAGACGAGCCTGACCGCGGCGATCACCAAGTACCTGGCCCTGAAGGGCGGCTCCGA
>JACDAV010000244.1 GCA_013695255.1 Chloroflexota bacterium | reverse complement strand
GGCCAGCGAGGTGCCGGCCAGCGAGGTGCCGGCCAGCGAGGTGCCGGCCAGCGAGGCGCCCGAGCCGACCATGGACCACGCCGCCATGACGCCGGTCGACGTCACGATCGTCGACTTCGCGTTCGAGCCCGCCACGGTCCAGGTCGCCGTCGGGCAGACGGTCCGCTGGACGAACGAGGGTGGGCAGCCGCACACGGTCAAGAGCGACGACGGGACGATCGCCAGCCCGATCGTCCTTCGCGAGCCGTTCGAGTGGACTGCCGAGGGTGATGCCGGCACCTCGATCGCGTACATCTGCGGGATCCATCCGAGCATGAAGGGGACGATCGAGATCACGCGCTGAGCTCGTTTCGGGCCAGACCCGATCCGCTACGGCCGATCCGCTAGGGGAAGAGGTCCGTCTCCCGCGGCATCAGCAGGTCGCGGACGGATCCTTCGCCGCGGACGATCTCCGCGCCGCGCACCAGCGCGACGGGTCGGCCGGTGGACTTGCCGAGTGCCAGCTCGGCGGCGGAGGCGAGCTCATCGGCGACGGCCCGGACCGTCGACCGCATGACGCGGCCATCGTGGTCGGCCCGGCCGCGGAGGTCCTCGAGCGGCTCCAGTCCGGACACGCCGATCGCCACGTCGACGATGCCCCACCGCCACGGTCGCCCGAACGAGTCCGACACCACGACCGGCACGTCCACGCCGAAGCGCTCGAGGAGCGCCGCCCGGATCCGGGCGGCTGAGGCGTCCGGGTCCCGGGGCAGGAGGGTGACGACGTCGCCGGTCCCGGCGCCCACGTTGGAAGCGTCGATGCCGCCGTTCGCACAGATCAGGCCATGGTGCGTCTCGGTGATGATCACGCCGCGCTCCATGCGCACGACCCGCACGGCCTCGCGAAGCACCACCTCGACCTGGCGCGGGTCTCGGTCGAAGCGCTCGGCGAAGGCCACGGCCTCCGGGCGCGGCTCGATCGTCGTCAGGTCGACGACGGCGCCCTCCGCCTTGGAGACGACCTTCTGGGTGACGATCAGCACGTCGCCGTCGCGCAGCAGGCCGATCCGGGGGTCCGACGCCAGCGCGTCGCCGATCAGCGCCGCAAGGTCCGCGCCGGGCTGCACCTCCGGGATGCCGTCAGGCGCGAGAATCTCCAGCCGGCCGGTCACTCGACGGTGGGGGCGGGTCTGGCGGCCCCGATCACCGCGGGGGCGAGCTGCTCGGCCAGCAGCAGATCGTCCGGCGTGTCGAGATCCAGGCGAAGCGGGCCGTCGAGCTCGATGAGCTCGGCGCCAGCCTCTCGCGCGCCACGGACGTGGGCCTCTCGGCTGTCGCCACCGAAGCAGAAGTTGATCGCGTCGGGCGGCGCGACGGCCAGGGCGTTGGTGCCCCGGCCGTGGCGGTCGGGGACGAGGACGACCCTTGGCTCCGTGCCCTCCGAGACGGCCCGGACGATCGCGGCCAGCGCCTCGGCGGTGATGCCGGGCAGATCGATCGGCACCACGAGCAGCGCCGTGGCGCCGCCCGCGACCGCCTCGTCGCGCGCCTCGCGGAGGCCGGCGTTCAGGCCGTGGCCGCGCTGCCGGATGGGCCGCGCCCCCGCGTCGAGGGCGATCCGGCGGACCTCGTCGTCCGGCGTGACGACCAGGGTCTCGGCGACGCCCGGCGTGGCCACCGCGGCCTCGATCGTCCGCCTCGCCATGCGTTCGGCGAGGTCATGGCGCTCCTCGGCGTCCAGCGCAATCCCCAGCCGGGACTTTGCGCCCTCCAGCGTCCCGACGGGAACCACGACCACGACGTGCGGCTGGCGCGATGGGTGGTCCACGGCGGGATCGTACCGCCGCGCGGCCATCTAACCCGGAGGTGCCAGCCCGGCGACAATCGCGCCGATGCCGAACACCAGGAGCGCGGCGCCCGACAAGCGGTTGATCCAGACCAGCCCGCCCGTCGTGATGCGCGACCGGAGCCAGCCGACCATCGTGGTCAGCACGACCCACCACAGCGCCGAGCCGGCGATGACGCCGATCGTCACGCTGGCCGCAGCGGAGCTGCCCCCGCCGCCGATCCCGAGCGCGGCGAACAGGGCGGCAAAGGAGAGGATCGTCGACGGGTTCGTCATCGTCAGGCCGTAGATCGAGGCCATCGCCGCGACGAGGCCGGGCCTACGCTCCGCAGCGTCCCGGGCGGCCCCCGCCGGCCGGCTGCGCAAGGTCCGCCATGCGAGCCACATGAGTACGGCGCCGCCGATCACCCCGAGCATCGTCCGGCTGCCCACGAGCACGTTGGTGACCGCTGCCAGCCCGAACGCCGCGATCGCGGCGTACGTCCCATCGGCCAGGGCGACCCCCAACCCCGACGCGAGCCCATAGACCCGGCCGTGCGCGAGCGTTCGCCGGATTGTCAGGAGGCTGATCGGCCCGACGGCGGCGGCAATCGTGAAGCCCAGTGCCATCGACCGGGCCAGGAGCGAGGGGTCCACGGTTCCTCCGGGTTCGGCCGCCGTGCCGGGCGGTCAGTCGGCGCCGAACAGGGACCTCAGCCCTCGCCGATGCCCGCCACCGCCAGCATCTCGCCCGCGATCCGAGCGCGCGCCTCATCGTCGGACATGATCGTGTCGGTCACGGTGACCCGCACGCCCAGGGCCTCGATCTCCGGCGCCAGCTCGGCATCCACGTTGTCGATCACGAACGCGTCGACCCACGGGGCGTAGAGGCGGGCCACGCCAAGGGCGCTCGCCTCGTGGCCCAGTGACGCGAGCATCCGGTCCGCCGGGCCCTTCAGCGCCCGACCGCCGACGATGCCGGACATCGCCACGATCGACGCCCCATCCCGACGGGCCTCGGCCAGCGCGTCCGCCATCCCCGGCACGGCCATGATCGGCCCCACGGAGACGATCGGGTTCGAGGGCGCGACGAGCACAGCCGCGGCGGATCGCAGCGCGGTGGTCACCTCCCATGTGGGACGGGCATCCGCCGCGCCGTCGAAGACCACCTCGTGCACGGTCGGCTCCTGGTGGCGCCGCACGAAATAGGTCTGGAAGTCCAGCCAGCCATCGTCGGTCCGGACCCGCGTCCGGACCGGATCGTCGGTCATCGGCAGGATCCGTGGCAGGAGGCCAAGCGCCGCCTGCAGCCGGCGCGCCGCCTCCGTCGGGCGCGTCCCGTCGCGCAGCAGCTCTGTGCGCACGAGATGGGTCGCGATGTCCCGATCGCCGAGCGCGAACCAGGCATCCTGCCCGAGACCGCGAAGCTGCTCCATGACCTTCCACGTCTCGTCGCGCAATCCCCACCCGCGCTCGCGGTCGTCGAGGCCGGCGAGGGTGTACATGACCGTGTCGTGGTCCGGCCAGATCGCGAGGCCGTGGCGCTCGAGATCGTCCGCCGTGTTGA
>JACDAV010000345.1 GCA_013695255.1 Chloroflexota bacterium | reverse complement strand
CGCTCGGAATGATCACTGCGTCGTCGGCAAGCGTTGCCAGCATTCCCGCCGCGTCGCGCGCCTCAAGCGCGCTGCCGAAGGCGTCGAGCAGGCGCTCGATATCGCGCTGGTCTGGCGACCTGTCGGTCGCCGAGGCGGCGGCCACCCCTCAGACCAGCTCGAAGAAGCTGACCGCCAGGATCGCGTAGACGATCAGCAGGAGCGCACCCTCCAGCCAGTTCGACTCGCCGTCAAGCGCGATGAGGGCGCTGATGCCCACCGCGCCGACCACGGCGGCGACCTCGAGCGGATGGAAGACGAGGTTCATCGGCTGGCCGATCAGCACGCCGACGATGACCAGCAACGGGGCCACGAACAGGGCGACCTGGAGCGACGACCCGTAGCAGACGGCCATCGCGAACTCCATCTTGTTCTTGAAGGCGAGCTGGACCGCGACCAGGTGCTCGGCCAGGTTGCCGATCGTCGGGATGAGCACGACGCCCACGAAGAACTCGGACAGCCCGAAGGCCTCGACGAACGGCTCGATCGCGCCGACCAGGATCTCCGACAGGACGGCCAGCAGTCCCGCCGCGCCGAGCAGCACCGCGACGGCGATGTTCCGCGTCCAGGCGGGGCCGGCGTGCCCGGCCGGCTCCTCGTGGCCGCCGAGCGTCTGCTCCGCGTTCCGGAACTGGTAGGTGATCGACAGGACGTAGCCGACCATCAAGGCCAGCGCGACGAGCACGGATTCCTCGCGGATCGTGCCCTCCGTGGGCTCGCCGCTGGCCGCGAAGGTGGCCGGGACGAACAGCCCCACGGCCGCCAGGACAAGCAGGGCGGCGTTGGAGCCGGCGATCCGCTGGCTGAACGTCTGGATCCCGTTCCTGAGGCCGCCGGCCAGGATCGCGGCGCCCAGGACGAGCAGCAGGTTGCCGATGATCGAGCCGGTCAGCGACGCCTTGACCACGGTGAGGAGCCCGGCCTGGAGGGCGAAGAAGGCAATGATCAGCTCGGCCACGTTGCCGAACGTCGCGTTCAGGATGCCGCCCACCTGCGGCCCGGTCAGCGCCCCGAGCCGTTCCGTGGCCAGACCGACGATCCAGGCCAGGCCGAGGATCGCCAGCGCGGACACGATGAACACGATCGTGCCCGGCGCGTGGACGCCGAAGTCGAGCACGATCGCGATCACGGTCGCGACGACGGTCGCGAGGATCGCCGTCCGCGCGAACGGCGACAGCGGGCCGAGCACCGGGAGGCCGCTTCGCGGGGCGGGCTGTGCAGACGCGGTCATCGATCCTCCATCTCTCGGGATTGGGCTGGTCGATCGCCCGGCGCGGCGCCCGGCAGATCGTCCTGCGGCGCAGCGTAGAGGCTCCGGCGTGGGAGACCAGTGTCCGCGGCGACGCGTCTTGCCGCATCGCCGCGCGCGACGCCCTCGTCCACCATGCGTTCCACCGCGTCGCGCGCGGCCGTGAGCGCCGCCTCGGCGCCAGTGGCGTCCTCGCGCGCGGACCCGCTGCCGACGACGAGCACGAACTCGCCGCGCGCGCGGATGGTCCCGTCCGTGGCGGCCGCGGCCAGGGAGCCGAGGGAGCCCCGCACGATCGACTCGTGGAGCTTGGTCAGCTCCCGGCACACGGCCGCCGGGCGCGCCTCGTCGCAGGCAGCGGCCAGATCGCGGAGCGTCGCGGCCACCCGGCTGGGAGCCTCGAACACGACCGCGCCGCGCTCGTCCGCGGCGATCCTCGCCAGCCGCTCGCGACGCTCCCGCCCGGAGCGCGGCAGGAACCCCTCGAAGCTCCAGCGTGGCCCCGCGACGCCGGACGCCATCACGGCCGCCAGCACGGACGAGGCGCCCGGGATGGGCACCACCCGGCCGTCCTGCGCGGCCCAGGCGGCGACGAGCCCCTCCCCGGGGTCGGACACGAGCGGGGTTCCGGCGTCCGTCACGAGCGCGAGGTCGCCGCCGCCACGCAGGTGCTCGAGCAGCTCCTCCTCGCGTCGTGGGTCGCTCCGGGCGTGGTAGCTCGTCGTTCGGGTCGCGATCGCGTGCCGCTCCAGGAGCCGGCGAGTGAGCCGGGTGTCCTCGGCCGCGATGAGGGGCACCGCCCGGAGGACCTCGATCGCCCGCAGCGTCACGTCGCCGAGGTTGCCGATCGGCGTCGCCACGACGTAGAGCGTGCCCGGGAGCGCGCCCGCGGGGTCACCGCTCACCCCCGGGCGGAGCCCGGCCGACGCCGGGGGTAGAGGTAGTCGACCCCTGCGGTTCGCGGCCCCAGCTTCGCGACCGGCGGGACCTGGCGCTTGAACTCCGAGCCCGCGACCATCCGCTCCACTCGCTCAACCAGCGCCGGATCGAAGCCCATCGCGGCCAGCTCCTCGCCGGAGCGCCGCTTGTCGATCCGCCAGTGGAGCAGTCGGTCCAGGACCGGGTAGCTGACCCCCGCATCGGCCTCGTCGGTCTGGCCCGGCCAGAGGTCCGCGCTGGGCGCCTTCCGGATGATCGTCTCGGGCACGCCCACGGCCGCCGCGAGCTGGCGGACCTGGCTCTTGTAGAGGTCGCCGATCGGGTTGAACGCACAGGCGCTGTCGCCGAACAGCGTCGTGTAGCCAACCAGGGACTCCGTCTTGTTGCCGGTCCCGACCACGAGCCCGCCCCAGGTGACGGATCGGTCGTAGAGCACCGTCATCCGCATCCGGGCGGCGAAGTTGCCGCGGCGGTGCGGGCTCGCCTCGAGTCCCTCCCGGCCCGCGGCGCCCGGTGCACCTTCGAGGCCGAAGAAGCCGTCGACCATCGCGCTGATCTCGACGACCTCGCTGGCGCAGCCGAGCCGGCGCACGGCGTCCTCCGCGTCCGCGCGAGATGCGGGCGAGGAGGTCCGGTACGGCATCAGCACGCACAGGAGGCGTTCGGCGCCGATCGCCTCCGCGACGAGGTAGGCCACGAGACCCGAGTCGATGCCGCCGGACAGCCCGACCACCGCCCGCTCGAACCCGGCCTGGCGAAGCTGCGCCCGGATGAACTCCCTGATCACCCGGCGGGCGACGCCGGTGTCGATCGCGAGCTCGGCCGGCAGCTCGAACAGCGGCTGGCCGTCGGCGCCGAGCGGGGCGGCGGCAGCTCCGGTGCTCATCGGGCCTTCCGGAAGCCGATCGGCTCGTGCGGCGGGTCGTCCGGCGCCACGTCGAGCCCGGGCTCGGCGCCCGACTCCGCGGTCGTGTCGTGCCCCAGCCCGGCCCGCTCGGCAACGACCCGGGCAAGCTCGCGCAGCTGGAGCTCCGGTCGCTCGTCGCGCAGCAGCGGGACCGCGATCCGCTCCCGCCGCACGTCGCCGGGCGAGACGTCGACGGTGAACAGGCCCTCGTCGAACAGCGGCGCCCGGAAGAGCGTCTCGCCGTTCGGCGCCACCACCTCCGAGCCGCCCCAGAACGAGATCGACTCATCGTTCCCGACCCGGTTGCAGAAGACGACGAAGGACGTCGTCAGCTGCGCGTACGTCCGCATCAGGGTCCACCACGACGACGCGGTGCCCAGCCCCACCTCGTGCGTCGCCGCCAGGTCGCGACCGGGCGAGGACGACACGTTGACCAGGAGCTGCGCTCCATCGAGCGCCAGGAGCTGCGCCACGGACAGGTGGAAGAAGTCCTCGCACACGGCAAGCCCCACGCCCAGCCCCAGCCGCGAGGGAACGGCCCGCAGCATGTCGCCGGCGGCGAAGAAGCGGCGCTCGTCGAACAGGCCGTACGTCGGCAGGTGGATCTTTCGATGGACGTGCCGCACCTCGCCGTCCTCGAGCAGGGCGGCGGCGATGAACAGCCGGTGGTCCGCGGACTCCTCGACGAAGGAGACGACGGCGGAGAGATCCCGCGTCGCCCCGGCGAGCCGCGCCAGCCTCGGGTCGTCCAGCCGCATCGCGACGTCCGCGGCGAGGTCCTGGAGCTGGTAGCCGGTGAGCCCCAGCTCCGGGAAGACGACGAGATCCGCTCCGGCGGCCCGCGCCTCGCCGATCAGCTCGTGGTGCCGGGCGAGGTTCGCATCGAGCTGACCGAGCCGGGGCGCCGTCTGGGCCAGCGCGATTCGGATGGACTGCACGCCGCGAGCATAGCGATTCAGCCTGCCCGCACCGGCCCGCACCGCCCGCGCCGGGTGAACGCCAGTCGCGGGAGCCCCGTACTGGTGGGTGACGGCCGCAGTGCGCCGGTGCTAGGCTTCCCCGCACCCGTGAGGCGGCTGCGGTCGCGCCGCGGACTGTCGTGCCCCGCTGCGCCTGAACTGGGGAGCCCCAGGGATCCGGCGGCGGGCGATGTGAGGAGGAGAAACACAGCATGTCCCGTACACCGAAGTGGTTGCCGCTGCTCGCGTTGCTCGCGGTCGTGGCGATCGTCTTCGCGGCATGCGCTGGAGC
>JACDAV010000342.1 GCA_013695255.1 Chloroflexota bacterium | reverse complement strand
GCGCTGGCGGTTCACCACCGGCCCGCGTCGCCCCTCGAGCAGGCGCTCGTCGACGCCTTCCGGGGCCAGGGCTCGATCGAGGCGACGGGCCTGCGGCTCACGACCGCCGACCGCTCGTTCGGGGCGGGCCTGGCGGGGGCCGTCGAGCGCGGCGAGCTGCGCCCGCCGGTGACCATCCGGCTGCGCGGCGCGGCGGGCCAGTCGTTCGGCGCCTTCCTGCCCCACGGCGTCGACGTCCGACTCGAGGGGCAGGCGAACGACTACGTCGCCAAGGGACTCTCCGGCGGGCTGGTCGTCGTCGCTCCGGAGCGCGACCTCGCGCCCCAGACCGGCGCAACGGTGGTCGCCGGCAACACCTGCCTGTACGGGGCGACCTCGGGTCGGGTCCATCTCGTCGGCCGGGCCGGCATGCGCTTCGCGGTTCGCAACAGCGGCGCGGTGGCGGTCGTGGAGGGCGTCGGCCCGCACGCCTGCGAGTACATGACCGGCGGCACGGTCGCGGTGGTGGGACCGGTCGGCGCGAACTTCGGCGCCGGGATGACCGGCGGCCGCGCGTACGTGCACGATCCCGACGGCCGGGCAGTGCCCGCGATCAACACGGCCAGCGTGGCGGCCATTCGGCTGGCTGCGGCGCTCGACCAGCGCCCGGATGGCGCGGAGCGGCTGGCGGAGCTGCGCCTGCTCCTCGAGCGGCACGCGGCCGTCGGGTCCGCCACCGCCGCGGCGCTGCTCGAGGACGGACGGCTGGCGGACGACACGTGGCTGATCGAGCCGCTGCCGGCGCCGCCGGCAGCCACGAGCATGCCGGTCGCCCCGCCGGTGCGGGCCGCGGTTCAGGCGGGCGAGTCGGCCGCGATCCGGTAGCCCACGCCGCGAACCGCGATGATCGCCGGTCCACCGGCCGCCTCGATCTTGGCGCGCAAGCGGGCGAGGTGCGGCTTGAGCCACAGCAGGTCGGGATCGGTCTCGGCCGGCCAGCCCGCCCGGGCGAGCTGGAGATGCGGGACGAGCGAGCCGCCGGCCCGCACGAGCGCCTCCAGCAGCCGGAACTCGGTTGGCGTGAGGCCCAGCTCCGCATCGCCGACGCGGGCCTCGTGGCGCCCCGGATCGAGCGTCAGCGAGCCGGCGGTGAGCGTGTGTCCGGCGGGCCCGATCGATCGGTCCACGCGGCGCATCACCGCCGCGATCCGCGCCAGCAGCTCCGCCCTGCCGAACGGCTTGACCAGATAGTCGTCCGCGCCGATGCCCAGCGCCTTGACCTTGGCCGCCTCCGCGCTCTCGCCGGACACCACGAGGATCGGCGCGCCGCCCGCGGCGCGGATCTGCCCGGCCACGGTGAAGCCGTCCGGCCCCGGCATCGCGAGATCCAGCAGCACGAGGTCCGGCGATTCCTCGCGGAAGCGCTTGACCGCGGTCAGCCCGTCGTAGGCGGTGATGACCTGGTGGCCCTCCGTTCCGACGAGGGCCGTGATCGCGCCGACCATCGCCGGGTCGTCGTCGACCACCAGGATCCGCAGCGCGCGTTGGGTCATCAAATCACCTCAGACGCCGATCGCGGCGGGCAACGCGACGACGAAGCGGGCACCGGTCGGCTCGGCCGGCTCGCACCAGAGCAGGGCGCCCATCGACTCCCCGAGGCGCTTGGCGGCATAGAGACCGATCCCGGAACCCCGCGCGGTATGCGTGTCCCGACGGGCGTATGGCTCGAAGATCCGCTCCCGCCACTCGGCCGGGATGCCCGGTCCCTGGTCGGTGACCGCGAGGTGCACGCGACCCTCCTCCATCCGCCAGTCGATCGTGATGACCGTGTCGGGCGGCGCGTACTTGACTGCGTTCTCGACGAGGTGCTCGATGATCTGGCGGAGGCGTGGCGGATCGGCCAGCACCTGCCGGTCCGCCAGCGGGCGAACGTCGAGCCGGTGCCCGGCCAGGATGGGCGCCAGTCCGCCGACGACGTCGGCGACGAGCCCACCGACGTCCGTCGGGACGACAGCCGCCGGCTGGTCCGGTACGACCCGGACGGACTGGAGGATCGAGTCGACGAGCCGGTCGAGGCGCTCCACCTGCTGGATCGTGGCCTGGTGCCACCCGGCACGCGTGGCCCGGCGGCCGGGGTCGCGCGACGGCCGGCCGTCGAGCGGCGGGTCGTCCGCCAGGAGGTCCGTGTAGGCGCGAACGACCGCCAGCGGCGTGCGCAGCTCGTGGGTGACGAGCGCGATCAGCTCTGCCCGCGCCTCGCCGATCCGCTTGAGCTCCTCGGCCAGCGCCTCCGCCTCCCGCTGCTGCCGGCCCTTCTCGACGATGCCCGCCAGGAGGTCGGCGATGGCGCGTGCCTGATCCACGTCCTGCTGGCTGAAGTCGCGCCGCCGCTCGGTCTGGATGTTGAGCACCCCGACCGTCTGGTCGTTCCAGGTCAGCGGGACGGCGAGCATGGACACCACGAACCGCCGCTGATCGATCCCCCGGACCCACAGGAACCGCGAGTCCTCGCGGACGTCGGCGATGACCAGCGGCTCGCGGCTCGACGCCACCCGACCGGTGACGCCCTCGCCGAACGGCACGCGCGCGCGTCCGATCTGGAACCGGTCGAGGCCGTTCGTGGCGGCGAGCGTCAGGTACGCTCCGTCGCGATCGAGGAGGTAGAGCGAGGAGACAGCCGCGTGCAGCGCGTCCCGGGTCTCGTCGACGACCGTGCCCAGCAACTCGTCCCAGGTCCGCGCCGTCGTCGCCAGGCGCGCGACACGGTGGAGGAAGCGGAGCTGCTCGAGCTGCTCCGCGCCGGTCGCCGTGACAGGATCCATCGTTGCCACCGGAGTCACGATACAAGCGTACGTTGCGACCAGCGGCCGGGACGTTGCCGCGCGGTTGCGGGCCGGGATCGGTCCGGTCGAGGACGGCCGTGACGGCAGACGCCAGGCTGGCCCGCGGCCGGCGCAATGCTGCGGTTCGGGCGGAGCCGGCCGGCATCGGCAGCGCGAACGCCCGGGACCCGCTGGCCCACGAGGTCCGCCTGCTCGGCGCGCTGCTCGGGCAGGTCATTGCCGAGCAAGCGGGGACCGACGCGTTCGAGCTCGTGGAGCGGGTCCGGCAGGCGGCGGTCGCCGCTCGCCGTGACGACGACGCGACAGCGCCGGACCGCCTCGGTGAGCTCCTCGACGACCTCGATCTCGACCACGCGGAGCTGATCGGCCGAGCGTTCACCCGCTACTTCCAGCTGGTCAACCTCGCCGAGGAGCGTCAGCGCGTGCGCACGCTCCGCCGCCGGCGCCGGGCGGCCCGGGGCGGCGTGCTGCCGGACTCGATCGCGGGCGCGGTGGCGGTGCTGCGTCGGACGGGCGCCTCGGAGGAGCTCGACCGGCTCGTCCGGCGGCTGGCCATCACGCCGGTGCTCACCGCTCACCCGACCGAGGCCCGCCGACGGACCGTGCTGCTCGCGCTGCGCCGGAACGCGCGGCTCCTCGAGCGGCTCGACGATCCCCGGCTCACGCCGGACGAGGACGCGGACATCCGGCGGCGGCTCCGCGAGGAGATCGCGATCCTGTGGCACACGGCGGACATCCGGCCGACGGCGCTCTCACCGCTCGACGAGGTGCGCACGGTCCTGGCCTTCTTCGACGAGACGCTGTTCACGCTGCTGCCGCGGCTGCTGCGGTCGTTCGACGCGTCGCTCGACGCGCCATCGCCGGGCGACGGCCCCGCGACGGATGCCGGGCGGACCGGGACGCGGCCGCCGCGGGTGGGGCCGTTCCTGCGCTGGGGCAGCTGGGTGGGCGGCGACCGCGACGGCAACCCCTCGCTGACCGCGGAGCTGACCGAGCAGACACTCCGGATCCAGGCCGACCACGTGCTCCACGGTCTCGAGGCGGTCGCCACCCGGCTGATGCAGACCGTGGCGGTCGCGGTGCCGGACGAACGCCTGCCCCGCGCCCTGGGGTCACGGCTGGCCCGGGACGCGGAGACGTTGCCCGAGCTGGACCGGCAGCTCCGGCGCCGCTTCGGACAGGAGCCGTACCGTCGCCGGCTGGCGTTCGTGGCCGAGCGACTGCGGCGAACGCGGGGCTACCTGACCGCGGCTCCCGGCCCCCAGACCGGGCGATACGAGTCGCCGGCCGCCCTGGCCGCCGAGATCGAGGAGCTCCAGGCCGCGCTGGCGTCCGACGGGCTGGGTCGCGTCGCCTGGGGCGCGCTCCAGGACCTGCGCTGGCAGGTGGAGACGTTCGGGTTCCACGGCGCGTCGCTCGAGATCCGCCAGCACAGCCGCGTCCACCGCGCCGCCCTCGAGGCCCTTCGAGAGGGCGCCCCGCCGGAGCGCGAGGTCAGCCCCGGTGTGTCCCTCGGCGAGGTGCTCGACACGTTCCGGGCGGTGTCGCGGATCCAGGACCGGTTCGGCACCGTGGCTGCGACGCGCTACGTGATCAGCTTCACGCACGGGCCGGGCGACGTGCTCGACGTCCTGCGCCTGGCCGGCGTCGCGGCCGGATCGGGGGCCCGGCTCCCGAAGCTGGACGTGGTTCCGCTCTTCGAATCGGCCGACGCCCTCGAGTCGGCCGGTGGGATCCTCGATCGCCTGCTGGGGGACGCGGGGTACCGGGCGCACCTGGATGCGCGTGGCCGCCGGCAGGAGGCGATGCTCGGCTACTCCGATTCGAACAAGGAGTGCGGGTTCCTGACCGCCAACTGGCTGCTCCACGGCGCCCAGGCGGCGCTCGTCGAGAGCGCCCGGCGGCACGACGTGGAGCTGACGCTGTTCCACGGCCGCGGCGGTGCGATCGGGCGCGGTGGCGGCCCGACGCATCGGGCGATCCGTGCGCAGGCCCCCGGCACCGTGGACGGTCGTCTGAAGCTGACCGAGCAGGGCGAGGTCGTCGCGGCGCGCTACGCGGACCCCGAGATCGCGCAGCGCGAGCTGGAGCTGATGATCGCGGCCGTCATGTTCGCCTCGCTGCCGGGCCGCGACCGCGCGCTCGACCAGGCGGTGCAGGACGGCTCGCTCATCCTCGACGAGCTGGCTGGCGATGCTCGGCGCGCGTACCGGGCACTCGTCTATGACGATCCGGAGTTCCCGGCCTTCTTCCGGTCCGTGACACCGATCGAGGAGATCGCCGCGCTCCGGCTGGGCTCCCGTCCGGCCGCTCGGGGCCGGTCCCGCGAGCACCAGGATGGGCCCCCGCCGATCGACGAGCTGCGCGCGATCCCGTGGGTGTTCAGCTGGACGCAGGCCCGGATCGAGCTGCCCGGCTGGTACGGGCTGGGGTCCGCGCTGGCCGCCTACCGTGATCGCCACGGAGAGGCCGGCATCACGCAGCTCGGCCGGCTCTACCGCAAGTGGCCGTTCGTGGCCAGCCTGCTCGACAACGCCGAGCTGTCGCTCGCCAGGGTGGACCTCGGCGTCGCCCGCCGATATGCCGCGCTGGCCACGGCGCCCGGCGACGACGCCCGCTGGCGTGCCATCGAGGCCGAGCACAGCCGCACGGTCGAGCTGCTGCTCCGGGTCGTGGGGCGCGAGCGCCTGCTCGACGGCGCTCCCGTGCTCCAGCGGAGCATCGCGCTCCGCAATCCCTACGTCGACACGCTGTCCGAGCTCCAGGTCCGCCTGCTGGCGGATCTTCGGAGCCGCCGCGCCGACGACCCCGAGCGCGAGCGGCTGCTCCGGCTGGTCCAGCTGACGGTCAACGGCGTGGCCGCGGGACTGCAATCGACCGGGTAGCCCAGTGTCAGGGCGAGGTGGGTGAAACCGTTCGCCTCCCGCCGGCGAATCGGAAGCAAAGGGACAGCTGTCCCCAGTGGAGTGGAGGTCCGAACGATGAGAAGACGATGGTCCGCGGTCCTGGTGGCCGGGATGCTGAGCCTCGCGCTGGCCCCGGCCGTGCTGGCGGCCGAGACGCTCACCACCGAGCTGAGCGGCGACAACGCGGTGCCGCCGATCGAGGTGGACGGGTCCGGCGAGGCGACGGTCACGATCTCGGACGACGAGCAGACGGTGACCTGGGACGTCAGCTACAGCGACCTGACGGGCGCTCCGGCGGCCGGCCACATCCACTTGGGGGCGGCTGACGCCAACGGTCCGGTCATGATCCCGTTCGCGGAGGTCACCGAGTCCGGGACGACCGGCTCGTTCGCGGCCGCCGACTACGCGGGCGGCGAGGGCCTGCCCGACGACTGGGATGGCGTGCTCGATGCCATCCGCGACGGCAACAGCTACGTGAATATCCACACTGAGGCGAACCCCGGCGGCGAGATCCGCGGCCAGCTCGCCGGTGACGATGGCGCGGGGGCGACGACGCCGCCCACCGACACGGAGGCGATCGCGCCGACCGGGACGGGCGGCAGCTCCACCGCGGTGCTCCTCGTGGCGCTCATGCTCGGTGCGCTCGCCGGGCTCACCCGCTTCGCGGTCGCGCGCCGGCGGTGAGCTGACCGCTCACCCGCGCCGTCTCCGTTTCCCGGCGTCGCGCCGGGCATCGGACAATGGTCCGGGATCGGTGACAGCCGGATCCGGATGCCGGAGAACCGCCACGGACCACCGCGATCATCTCGAGCTGCTCCGGTCCGGGGTCCCTGGGCCCGGCGGCATCTGGGCGGACCTCGGGTCCGGCACGGGCGCCTTCACGCTGGCACTCGCGGACCTGCTCGGCCCGGCCGCCACGATCGTGTCCGTGGATCGCGACGGCAGCGCCCTCCGCGAGCAGCAACGGGTGATGGCGGACCGGTTCCCGGCCGTCCGCCTCGACCCGCGGGTGGCCGACTTCCGGGAGCCACTCAGCCTGCCGACCCTTGACGGGATCGTCATGGCCAATGCGCTGCACTTCCTGCCGCGCGACCAGCAGGTGGCCGTCGTCCGGCGGCTGGTGCCGCAACTTCGGCCCGGCGGCCGGTTCCTGGTCGTTGAGTACGACGCCGAACGCGGCAACCCGTGGGTGCCGCATCCGTTCGGGCCGGCGACCTGGGCGCGCATCGCGGCCGAGGCCGGGCTGGCCGGCCCGCGCGAGATCGGGCGGGTTCCCAGTCGCTGGCTGGGAGCGATCTGGTCCGGCGTCAGCGAGCGGCCGGGCCTCCAGCCTCGGGGGGCGTGACGTTCCGCGGCGGAGGCTGTCGCCGCCCCGGACGGCCGAGGAGCCGGCCGAGCCCCGTCGGCAGCACGAGCCAGGGCCCGATCGCGAGGGCGATCGCGAGCGGGATGCCGACACGCCGGAGCGGCGGCGCCAGCACGAGGGCGACGAGCAGCAGCCAGAGCCC
>JACDAV010000239.1 GCA_013695255.1 Chloroflexota bacterium | reverse complement strand
GTCCTCGATCGTCACGTTCCGCCGGAGCGGCGCGACGTCGCCGAAGGCGCCGTGCATCTTCTTGAAGCCGGCGATCCCGGCCGCGGCCAGGGTGCGGATCGGGCCGGCGCTGATGGCGTTGACGCGGATGCCGTCGGGACCCACGTCCGCGGCCAGGTAGCGGACGCTAGCCTCGAGCGCCGCCTTGGCGACGCCCATCACGTTGTAGTTGCCGACCACCTTCTCGGCCCCGTAATAGGTGAGGGTCAGAACGGCGGAACCGGGGTGGAGCACATCGCGGGCCTCCCGGACGAGGGCGACCAGCGAGTAGGCGCTCACGTCGAGCGCGAGCGCGAAGCCGTCACGCGACGTGTCGACGAACTTGCCCTCGAGGTCCTCGCGGCGCGCGAAGGCCAGCGCGTGGACCAGGATGTCGAGCTCGCCCTGCTCGTCGCGCCACCGCCCGAAGACCCGCCGGATGTCGTCGTCCGACTGGACGTCGCACGGCTCCACGAACGTCGACCCGACCGACTCGGCCAGCGGTCGAACGCGGCGGTCGATCAGGCTCTCGACGGACGAGAACCCCAGGGTCGCACCCTCGGCGTGGAGTGCCTGCGCGATACCCCAGGCGATCGAGTGATCGTTCGCGACGCCGAAGATCAGCGCCTTCCTGCCGTCCAGCTGTCCCACCGGGTCCTCCTGCTCGCGCGCCTCGTGCGCTGGAGCATAGCCTCGGGTCAGCTCGGTCGGGTCACCCGTACGTCGTCGAAGGCGGCCTCGACCAGGCTGGCGCCGGCAGCATCCCGGGCGATGAACCGGAAGCGGACCATCTGGCCGGCCCACCGGTCGAGCGCCACCGATGCCGTTCGCCAGGCGCCGTCGCGATCGACCGCCGCGCCCCGGACGAGGAAGACAGTGGCGGCCGACCCCGAGGCCGGGATGAGCAGCCCCCGGAACTCGTCGTCCGCCGTGGACAGGGCACTGTGCGCGAACGTCCAGGCGAAGGTGAGCCGCTGGCCGGCGGTCGAGCGTAGCGTCATCGGGCGTGTCTCGACGCTCGTCGTCCCGCCGTCGACGTCGTACGCCCCGGCGCTGGCGCCGGCGGTCAGACCCGTCGCGAACGCGTAGCGGCCGGAGGGCGTCGCGTCGAGCTGCTTGGCGCCGTCCTGCGCGGTGGGGGACGGGTTGCCCTGTCGCCAGGCGCCGGCCGTCGCGGTGTCCGTGCCGGCCGGGTCGATCCGCCAGCCGCGACCCACCTCCAGGTCGTCGTCGAAGACGCCGCAGCGGGCGAGCGTCGTCGCAGCCCCCAGGATGCTGTACGGGCACCAGGCCCGCTCGGCGAGGTAGAGGACGGCCTCGCGGTTGCGCCCGGTCTCGGCGGCGATCAGCGAGTCGTCCGGGTAATCGACAGCCGACATCTCGAACGTGTAGCTGTGGATCCGGTAGCGCCCGTAGGCGTAGTCGCGGGTCGTGCCGGACGTCAGGTAGAGATCGCTCGCCTGCTCGGGCTTGTAGCCGTTGGAGGCCGCCATCGCTCGGCCGATCGTCCGGAGCGATGCCAGGTCGTCCGCGCTCATGTCGGACGGCAGGTCCGCCGTCGTGTAGCCGTAGGGCCACATGACCAGCCGGCCGAGCTCGTGGAAGGTGATGTGGGTCCGGATCTGCTGGCGGCCGTTGACGACCCGCGAGGCGAGGAAGTCGCGGAACGCGCGGCTCTCCGGGGCGGAGAAGGCCGAGGGCCCGGCGTACGTGATGGCCTGCGGGTTGTCGCTCGTGCGGCCGCCGCTGTTCCAGCGGTAGTCGTAGTTGCGGTTGAGGTCCGTGCCGATGTAGGTCGAGCCCGCGTTTGGCTGGCGGTTCTTCCGCCAGCGGCGGAACGAGCCGCCGGAGATGTCGTACTCGGCGCCGTCCGGGTTGACGAGAAAGACGATCCAGATCTCGCGGCTGTTCACGATCCGGGTGATGCGCGGGTCCGCCCCGTACCCGTCGGCCAGCCAGCCGAGGATCCGGAGGGCCATCTCGACGCCCATGTGCTCGTCCGAGTGGTGGCCGCCGTCGTAGAGGACCTCGGGCTCGTTCTCGTCGACCGCCACGTTGTCGGACACCTTGGCGGCCCACAGCTCCCGGCCCTGGTAGCTCCTGCCGAGCGAGAAGCGCCTGACGATGCCGGGATGCGCCGCGGCAACGGCGCCGACCTCCGCGCCAACCTCCGCGTACGTGTGGTAGCCCTCGAACCCGGCGGGAAAGTCCGGCGAAGCGGCCGAGACGCCGGCCGCAGGCAGGAGCGAGGCGGCCAGGGCGCCGGCGACGACGGCCGAGAGGCGACGATGGGGCAGACGCATGGCGGCAGTGTCGACGGTTCGGTCCGCCTCGGACACCACCGGATCGGACCCGACGACCCGGTCCCTTCGGGCCATGCCCCGGGTCGCCGGGCGGCGGGCGGTACACTGCCGGGCCGGGGCAGGCCACCCCGTCGTGCCGCCAGCCGACCGCCCGGCCGGCACGAGCGCCGCAGTCGCCCAGACGCCAGGAGCCCCTGATGACCACCGAGTCGCAGCCGCGCCTCAAGATCACCTACGCCACCCTCCGCGCCGACAACGAGGAGCTGCACCGCCTCTACGAGGCGGGCCTCGAGCGGGCCAGGGCACGC
Organism: Chloroflexota bacterium; assembly: GCA_013695255.1. Lineage (GTDB taxonomy): Bacteria > Chloroflexota > Limnocylindria > Limnocylindrales > CSP1-4 > JACDAV01. The sequence goes on along the minus strand of JACDAV010000239.1, from coordinate 1,602 downwards.
CTCGGCGGGCAGCACCGGAACCTCGTCGACGGCCGCGAGCGGGACGGCGACGGCACGTTCGAGCTGCGCTCGCCGATCGACCGCGACATCCTCGTCGGCACGTTCGCGAAAGGGACCCGCAGGGACGCCCAGGACGCGATCGACGCCGCTCGGCGCGCGCAGCCGGCCTGGGCCGCGCTCGGCTGGGAGCGCCGGCTGGAGATCCTGGACCGCGCGGCGGGCCTGATCAGCGAGCGCCAGATGGAGTACGGCGGGCTGATGGCCATCGAGGTCGGGAAGAACCGCCTCGAGGCGCTCGGCGAGGTCGAGGAGTCCGCGGACCTGATCCGCTACTACGCGCAGACGGCGAGGGACAACGACTACTACGACCACCCGATGGAGAACCTCGGCGACGCCGCCGTCCATACGCGGTCGATCCTGCGCCCGCACGGCGTGTTCGCGGTGATCAGCCCGTTCAACTTCCCGCTGGCCCTGTCGGCGGGACCGTCGTCCGCGGCCCTGATGGCCGGCAACACGGTCGTCTTCAAGCCGGCCAGCGCCGGGGCGATGAGCGGGGTCGTCCTGGCCGAGGCGTACCGGGACGCCGGCATCCCGGACGGCGTCTTCAACCTCGTCATGGGCCCGGGCGACAGGGTCGGCCAGGAGCTGCAGGAGAACCCGGGCATCGACGGGATCGTCTTCACGGGGTCGTACGAGGTGGGCTTCGAGCTCTTCCGGACGTTCTCGAGGAGCTTCCCGCGGCCGTGCATCGTCGAGATGGGCGGCAAGAACCCGGCCATCGTCACCCGCCGAGCGGACCTCGAGGAGGCCGCCGAGGGGATCATGCGCAGCGCCTTCGGGTTCGGCGGCCAGAAGTGCTCGGCCAACTCACGGGTCTACGTCGAGCGGCCGGTGCACGACGAGCTGGTCCGCCTGCTGGTCGAGAAGACCGAGGCGATCGCCGTCGGCGATCCGCTGCCGCGCGAGGGCTGGCTGGGCCCGGTCATCGACCGGAACGCCGTCGAGCGGCACCAGAAGGCGGTCGCCGAGGCACGTCGCGACGGCACCGTCTTCACCGGCGGCGAGCACCTGACCGACGGCGCCCTGGAGCGCGGCTGCTACGTCGAGCCGACGGTCGTCGGTGGCCTGCCGGCCGATCACCGGCTCTTCCGCGACGAGCTGTTCGTGCCCTTCACGGCGGTCCACGCGGTCGATTCCCTCGACGAGGCGATCGGGCTCGCCAACGGCTCGCTCTACGGGCTGACTGCCGGCGTGTACAGCGAGGACCCCGCGGAGGTCCAGCGGTTCCTCGACCGGATCGAGGCGGGTGTCCTGTACGTCAACCGGCGCGCGGGCGCGACGACGGGCGCCTGGCCGGGCGTCCAGGCGTTCGGCGGCTGGAAGGGCTCCGGATCGACCGGCAAGGCGGGCCTGTCGATGTACTACGTCGGGCAGTTCCTCCGGGAGCAGAGCCACACCGTCGTCGACTGACCGGCCGGAGGGGCCGGTCTGCCGCGGAACCACCCGGCTCCGCGCGGTGTAGGGAGAGCGACACTTCCGCTCGGAGGCTCGACCGATGATCCGCCGCCTGCTGCTCCCCGTCGCCGTCCTGCCCGGAACGCT
>JACDAV010000322.1 GCA_013695255.1 Chloroflexota bacterium | reverse complement strand
CGCCGGGACAGTCGGGACCGAGGGCCCAGGCGCGACGCCGTCCGCCGACCCCCGCCGCAGTCCGCGCTGAGCGCCAGCGAAGCGGCGGAGGTGGCCGCGGCGCGTGGCTCGCTGTCGGCTGAGCGCGCGGACCTCGAGGCGGCCGAGGCATCGCCGGAGGCGCTCGACGCCGGTCGAGACATCCTCGAGCAGCTGATGCGCCACCTGGGCTTCGAGGTTCGGGTCGAGGTCGAGGCGGGTGACACGAGCCGGCTCAACGTCGTCGGCGATGGCGAGGAGAAGGAGGCGCTCGGCGCCCTCATCGGGCGCAAGGGAGAGCGCCTGTCGGCCCTCCAGCACCTCGTCAACCTGATGCTCTCGCGCCGCATGGACGGCTGGACGCGCGTGCTCGTCGACGTGGAGGACTACCGCGGCCGGCGGGAGCGCCAGCTTCGCGACCTCGCCCTTCGGGCGGCCGCCCGGGTCGTGGAGACCGGCAAGATGCTGCAGCTCGAGCCGATGCCCGCCCTCGAGCGACGGTGGGTCCACATCGCCCTTCGGGAGAACGCCGAGGTCGTCACGCAATCGATCGGCGAAGAACCGAACCGCCGCATCGTCGTGCTGCCGCGAGGCGGCTGACCGCCGCGCGCCACCTCGCCGTCACGCGGCGGCCGCCCGACCCGTCCCTGTGCCGGTGGACGCGCGGCGGGAGGGCCCGCCGACCGACCGCTGCTAGGATGGGCGACCGACCATGACCACGGCGACTCACGACACCGCTCCCGCGCGGCGGCCATCCGGCCGGCCGGCGCTTCGGTTCGCCGTCGCATTCCTGGCCGGTCTGGTCGCCGTGCTCTCGCTCGGGGCGGGCGTCCTGTATGCCTACGACCGAGAGTACGAGGGCCGCATCCTGCCGGGCGTGCGGGTCGGCTCGGTCGACCTTTCCGGGCTCTACCCCGACGAGGCGAGGGACCGCCTGTCGAGCTCGTTCGCGCCGGTCGGTGAGGGCGATCTCGTCCTGACCGACGGGGACCGCGAGATCGTCGTCCCGCTCCGCGACCTTGGCCGCCGGATCGACGTCGACGGTCTGGTCGCCGCTGCCCTCGAGATGGGGCGCAGCGGCGGACCGGTCGAGCGGGCGATCGGCGGGGCGAAGACGGCGCTGCGTGGCGCGGCCCTCGAGCCGCGGGTGCTCTTCGACGCCGAGACGGTGGCGAAGCGGATCGAGGCCGCTGCCGCGCAGTTCGACCGTCCAGCGGCGGATGCCTCGATCGTCGTGACGAAGACCGGGTTCGAGCTGACGCCCGGCGGCGACGGGGCAATCGCGGATCGCCGGGCTCCCATTGCCCAGGCCATGACCGCTCTGGCCGCGCTGGAGCTGCCGGCACGTCTCGAGATCGTGGTCCCGGTCAGCCGCGTCGAACCGAGGTTCACGACGGCCGAGGCAGAGGCCGGCAAGGCCGCCGCCGAGCGGATCGCCCGGGACCTCACCGTGACGGTCGGCGAGGAGCGATGGGTCATCGAGGGCGCCACGATCCGGAGCTGGTTGCGCGTCAGCCCGACGGTCGACGACCGGTACGTGCCGGTTCTCCAGGTCGCCGGGATCGGGACCGCTGTCGAGGCGATCGCCAAGGAGGTCCGCCGGACGCCGAAGGACGCGGCCTTCATCATCGGCGACGAGAACACGGTCACCGGCGTCACGGCCGGCAGCAATGGGCGCCGCCTCGACGTCGCGGCCACCGCGGCGCTCGTCAGGGACACGCTCCGCGCCCGTGCGGAGCAGCCCGGCGGCGAGGCGATCGAGGCGGCGGTCCGCACGCTCGAGCCGCAGCTGACGACCGAGGAGGCCGAGGCCGCCGCCCCGAAGATGACCCGCCTCGAAGGCGGGACGTGGACGACCTACTTCGCGATCAACGAGAAGAACGGCTTCGGGGCCAACATCTGGATCCCGGCCGAGGACATCGACAGCTACGTCGTCGCCCCCGGTGCCCGGTTCGACTTCTGGGAGGCCGTCGGCCCGGTCACGCGCGAGCGCGGCTACAAGGACGGCGGCGCGATCATCAACGGACGGACCGAGCCGCAGGGCGCCCTGGCCGGGGGCATCTGCAGCACCTCGACGACGCTGTTCAACGCCGCGCTGCGGGCCGGGTTCGAGATGGAGGACCGGCGCAACCACTTCTACTACATCGAGCGCTACCCGCTCGGGCTCGATGCCACCGTGTTCAAGAGCTCGTCGGGGTCGGTGCAGACGATGGCCTGGCGCAACGACACTCAGTACCCGGTGCTGGTTCGCGGGGTGAAGATCCGCGACGGGAACGACGGCTACGTCCGGTTCGATCTGTACAGCGTGCCGAACGGCCGGACCGTGACGCTCTCGAAGCCGATCGTGAAGAACGTCCAGCCGGCGACCGATTCGGTCGAGTACACGGACACCCTCCCGGCCGGCGAGCGGAAGCGGATCGAGAGCCCGGTCGAGGGCAAGGACGTCTGGGTGACGCGCACCGTTCGCAATGCCGACGGCACCGTCCTCCACCAGGACACGTACTTCTCGAAGTACGCCCGGATCACGGGCGTCGTCCAGGTCGGCACCGGCTCGTAGCGCAGGCGAGCCTCGTAGCGCAGGCGAGCCCGGACGGCCCGCCGGTCAGGGCGCCTCGCCGGTCTCGTCCGACGCTCGGCCGCCGCGGAGCCCGAACACGGCCACGACGACGAGCGCGCCTCCCAGGTACGTGGCCGCCAGGTGGTAGGCGGTGGCCGGCAGCCCGAGATACGTCTGGACCGGTGACGTCGGCGCCGCCCGCGAGCAGCCGCACGTCGCCTGGTACATCACGAGCAGTCCACCGATCCAGATGGCGGCGCTGACCCATGCGATCGCGGCCAGGCGGGCGAAGGTTCGTCGTGCGCCCATCATGGGCGGATGGACGGCCCAGGCAAGCAGCCCGGCGGCAAAGGTCAGCCCGACGAAGAAGGGGACAAGGTCGAGATCCCCGTCCAGGCTGGAGAGCACAGCCGCGATCGCCGCCAGAGCGGACGCGAGGAGGCACAGCGCGCTCCGCGATGCGGCCGCCTCGATCTGACGGGTCATCGTCGACGCTTCATCACGCTGGTTGCGGGTCAGGGCCAGCGCCTCCGACTCGGTTCGACGGCGCTCGAATCTGCGTGTGGTGGAGATGGGGGAGAGTCGAACTCCCCGTCCAGAACCCTTCGTCGGAATCCACTACGAGCGTGTCCGATCCTTTGTCGTCGACCGGCGGGACGATGATCGGCAACCTGCCCGCCGGTCCAGTCACGTGTCTCTAGATCGAGCTTGATCCCGGATTACGCGACGCTCATCCGGACCGCAGCTCCGCTGAATGACGCTTCCACCACCCGCGAAGCTGAGGTGGCTTCCACGCTCACCTTACTGCCTAAGCAGCGAGGGCGAGAGTCGACTGGCGGTTGCCAGGTACTTCGTTTTGCTGCCTTGGTGACGGGGCCTGAGCAGCATCCCCGACTCGCGTCTTCCGACAACCAGGCCCTGTCGAAACCACACATCCCCACAGGACCGAACGCCCGTTCGGCGTTCGATGCACCATCTTAGCCCACTCCGCGAGCGGCGCCAACCCTGGCGGTCGCCGATGGACCAGTCGGGCGGCCGGGGCGCGGTCCAACGCCGAGGCTCGCTGCGGCGGAGCTGGCGCTCGACCGCCGAGGCCCGCTCCCCTGAGGACCCGGAGCGGGACCGCTACCAGATGTCCCCGACGGTGAAGCCGTCGGGGAACGGGTCGGTCGGATCGACGACGTAGCTGGCGAAGCCGGTGATCCAGGCGGTGCCCGTGATCTGCGGAACGACCGCCGCTTGGTCGCCGAGGCGCGTCTCCTCGAGCAGCCGGCCGGTGAAGACGGTGCCGAGGATGCCCTCGTGACGGAAGTCCTGGCCGATCCCCAGCCGTCCCTTGGCATGGAGGATCGCCATCCGGGCGCTGGTCCCGGTCCCGCATGGCGAGCGATCGATGATCCCGGTCCATGTCGCCGGCCGCTCCCAGTCGAGCTTGCCGGTGGACACCGTCACGACGTTGCGCATCGCATTGGCCGGATCGTGCGCGGGTCCCGACAGCTGCCCGATCGTGATTCCGGCGAATTCCGGCTGCTCGGGGTGGACGACGGGCAGCTGCTCGGCCGCCGCGGCCTTGATCAGCTCGGTGATGCGGACGATGTCGCGACCCTCGTCCGGCGTGAGCCGGAGGCCGAATGCGGCCGCCTCGGCGACGACGTAGAACATACCGCCGTAGGCGACGTCCACCGTCACCGTGCCCAGCGTGGGCACCTCGACCGGCGTGTCGAGATGGGTGGCGAAGGCCGGCACGTTCCTGAACGTGACGGCAGTCACCTTGCCGCCGGCGCAGTCGGCGCGGACGCGGATGAGCCCGGCGGGCGCCTCGAGCGTCAGCTCCGTGACGGGTTCCGTCATCGCCAGCATGCCGGTCTCGAGCAGGACGGTGGCGACGCAGATCGTGTTCGAGCCGGACATGCCCGGATATTCGACCTGCTCCATGACCACGTAGCCGGCGTCCGCCTCGGACCGGGTGGGTGGAAGGATCAGGTTGCAGTTGGCGGCCGGGAAGCCGCGGGGCTCGCGGAGCATGCGGAGGCGGAGATCGTCCCCCTGATCGCGGAGCCAGGCCATCTTGTCGAACATCGAGGCGCCCGGGACGTCGAGCACCCCGCCCACGATGACGCGCCCCGGCTCCCCCGCCGCGTGCGCGTCCACGGCCTGGATCATGCGGCCGAGGCGCATATCAGCCCTCCTCGCGCTCCGTCCGCGCCGCGCTCATCGGCCACGTTGCGCGTCGGCCAGCTCGCGCGCCACGTCGCGGCGGGCGTCACGCTCGGCGATGTCGCGCCGGCGATCGTGGAGCTGCTTGCCGCGGGCCAGCGCGAGCTCGATCTTGGCCTTGCCGCGGGCCGTCAGGTAGAGCCGGAGCGGCACGATCGTCTGACCCTTGGACTTCGTGCGCCCCAGCAGCTCGTCGATCTCCGACCGGTGGAGGAGGAGCTTGCGAGTCCGCTTTGGCTCGTGGTTGTAGCGGTTGCCCTGGGCCCACGGGGCGATGTCAGCGGCGACCAGCCACGCCTCGTCGCGCTCGATCCGCGCGTAGGCGTGGGCCAGGTTGACCCTGCCCGCACGGACGGACTTGATCTCCGTGCCCGTCAGGGCGATGCCGGCCTCGAACGTCTCGTCGATCGAGAACTCGTGTCGCGCCCGCCGGTTCAGGGCGATCGTCTGCTCGCCCATCGTGCGTGGGCTCCTCCCGTGAAACGGGGTGGCCGGGCCAGCCCAGGTCGCCGGACGCACAGACGCCGGCCCTGACGGGCCGGCGTCCGATGGCTGAACCACCCGCAGGGTGTCCGCTTAGACGGCCATCTCCTGCGAGGTGGTGCAGCAACAACTACTGTCGATCACTGCACATCACCTCCTTTCGTTCGCCGAAACCCTAATCGAACGACGGGCGGGGCGCAAGAGTGGCGGACCGGCAACGGACGCTTCCTCGCCGTCCGGCCCCGATCAGGCGGCTGGCTGGAGCGCCGCGGCATGCTCACCGAGCACCTCGAGTGCCCGATCGAGCGCGGGATCCTCGTCCGGGCCGACGTCGACCGGGACCTCGACGGGGATGTCCGGGTCGATTCCGACGGTGTGGATCCAGGTCTGGTTCGGGGTCAGCCACTTGGCCACGGTCAGCCGGAACCCGCCCGCGCCGTCGAGCTGCGTCCACTCCTGGACGGTGCCCTTGCCGAACGTGGTCTCACCCACAAGCGTGGCTCGGCCGGTGTCCTTGAGCGCCCCGGCCACGATCTCCGAGGCGGACGCGCTGCCGCGATCGATCAGCAGCACGATCTCGATGTCCTCGCCGGTCGCGGATCCCTCGCCCGTGGCGTCGGTCGCCCGGCGGTTTCCCGTCGCGTCCTCCTGCCAGAACACCGGACCCTCGGCGACGAACTCGCTGGCGACCTTGCGAGCAGCCGTGATGTACCCGCCGGGATTGCCCCGCAGATCGATGATCAGCTTCTTGCGGCCCGCCTCGACGTCCTCCGCCACCTCGCGGGCGAACTCGCTGGCGCCCGACTCCGAGAACCCGGCGAGACGGATGTAGCCGACGTCGCCGTCGGCCAGGTCGCGCTCGACGACCTCACGCGAGACGATGACGTCGCGCGTGATCGCGATGTCCGAGGGATCCGCCTGACCCTCTCGCCGGATGGTGAGGGTCACCTGGGTGCCCTTGCGGCCGCGGATCCGGTTGCGCGCGTCCTCGATGCTCAGGCCATCGAGGGTGGTGCCGTCGACCGCCACGACCACGTCGCCGGACCGGATGCCGGCCTTCTCGGCAGGCGACCCGTCGAGCGGCGCGACCACGACCAGCTGGCAATCCGGCGCGAGCATCGAGCAGTCGCTCGTCTCGCCGGCCGCGTCGACCGTGCCGATCTCGGCGCCGATCCCCTCGAACTGCCCGGAGATCCCCTGGAGCGTGGCCTGGAAGTCCTCCGGGCTGAGGTACGAGGAGTAGGGGTCCCCGATCGCCTCGAACATGCCCTTGATCGCGCCCTCGATCAGCTTGTCCCTGTCGATCTCCCCGCCCGCGTATCGATCGACGATCTGTCGGTAGGCGTTCCAGAACGGCTCGAAGGCGGCGTCGTCGCTGGCCGGCGTCCCCGGCTGGTCCACCCGGCGCTGGCCCAGCGTGTAGCCAGACATGAACAGCGCCCCGCCAGCCAGGACGGCCACCAGCGCCACCGCGATGGCCAGGGCCGGCAGCCGGGGGCGCCGTCTTCCGGCGACCGTCACCGGCCCGGTGTCCTCCGCGGATCGGTTGGCGGGCCCGCCGGGGCCTGGGTCGTGCGGAAGCATCGATGAAGGGTCTCGCTGCAGAACGGGCGACAAAGACTACACCGCCCCTTGCTCGATGCTACGCACGGGGCCCGGGAGCGGTTCGAGCGTGAACGGAACTTCACGCCACCTTAGGGAGACGTCTCAGCGGATGAGATAGGTCCTCACCGAGACCCACGAGCCGACCACCCCGAGCCCGATGCCCGCTCCCAGCACGAGCACCAGCACGTCGCGGGTCAGGCCGCCGAACTCCAGCGGCAGGACCCGGAAGAAGTCGAACATGAACCTGCTGAGCGGGTCCGCCGCGGCGCCGAGGATGCCAAGGGCCAGGGCTGCCCCGAGCACCCCGACCATCGCTCCCTCGAAGACGAAGGGCCAGCGGATGAAGGCGTCCGATGCGCCGACAAGCCGCATGATCTCGATCTCCTCGGCGCGCGCGACGACCGCCAGGCGGATCGTGTTGACGATGATGAACAGGACGATGAGGCCGATCACCACCAGGACGACCGCGCCGGCCGTCTGAAGCACGTTGGTGATCGTGACCACGTTGTCGACCAGCGCCTGCTGGTTCTTGACGCTCTCGATCGCCGGTTCCTCGGCACAGCCCTTGCCCGTCGGGCCCGGCTCGCTGCACAGGCGGTTCTGGACGACGGTGTAGAGCTCTGCGTCGGTCAGGAAGATCTCGATGCTGGCGTGGAATGGGTTCGAGTCCAGGAAGCGGGTCAGATCCTCCTCGCGCTGCGCGCGGCGGGAGGCCTTGAAGCGCTGCAGCGCCTCGTCCCGGCTGATGCTGTCCACCCGCAGGACCTCCGGCATGGCCTCGACCCGCGCGACGAGATCCCGTACCTGGCCTTCCGTGGCGTTGTCTTGGAGGTCGGCGACGATGTTGACCTTCGACTCGGTGTACTCGAGGCCGGCCAGCAGCCCGGTGTTGAGGATCCAGAAGCCGGCCAGAAGCAGCAGCATGAGGACCATCGTCGCGGTGGCGGCGATGCTCATCACCGCGTTGCGCCAGAACCCCTGCCAGGCGCGCCTGAGACTGAAGGCGATGAAGCCGATCACGTCAATCCACCCGGTGGTAGGTGCCACCCACCTCGTCGCGGATGACCCGGCCCTCCTCGAGGGCGACGACCCGCTTGCGCAGTGCCGTGACGACGTCCGCGTTGTGGGTCGCCATCAGCACCGTGACCCCCAGCTCGTTGATCCGGAGCAGCAGCTGGATGATCTCCCAGCTGATCAGCGGGTCCAGGTTGCCGGTGGGCTCGTCGGCGATGATCAGGCGGGGATCGTGGACCAGCGCCCTGGCGATGGCGGTGCGCTGCTGCTCGCCGCCGGACAGCTGGTGCGGGTGCTGCCGGGCCTGGGCCGTGAGACCGACAAGCGCGAGCACGCGGTCGACGGCCGGGCGGATCCGGCGACGGGGCGTGCCGGTCACCTCGAGGGCGAACGCGACGTTCTCCCAGACGGACTTGCGGGGCAGCAGCTTGAAGTCCTGGAAGACGATCCCGATCTTGCGCCGGACGCGGGGCACGTTCCGGCGACCGATGCGGGCAAGGTCCTGGCCGTCGAGGACGACCTCGCCCCGCGTCGGCAGCTCGTCGCGGATGAGCAGCTTGATCAGGGTCGACTTGCCGGCGCCGCTCGGGCCGACGAGGAAGACGAAGTCGCCCTCGGGAATGACGAGATCGACGTCCCGCAGCGCGACCCTGCCGTTGGGGTACTCCTTCGTGACGTCATGCAGGACCAGGACCGTTCGGTCCGTCCGCGCCCGGGTGCGACCGCCTCCGAGCAGTCGCTCGCGCAGGCTGCGGGCGGGCACGATCGGGAGAGCCACGTCGAGCGCGAGGCTACCACCCGCCCCGTGGAGCGGCAAACGACCCGAAGGTACCTCGGGCGGATGGCGGGACCGAGCGGGACCGGCCATCAGAGGAGCCCCGGGGAGATCGGCAGGTAGCGTCCGAAGTCGGCGAACGGACGACTCCAGCACAGGAGGACCGGGAACCCGTCGAGGCGCATGCCGGCTGCGAGCAGCGCGATGAGGGTGCGGTCGGCCTGGCCGGGAACCCAGACGGCCGACGCGTCGCGCGGCTCGACCGCCGACAGGAGATGTCCGACGACCGGGGCGAGGAGCGCCTCGTCCCGCACAGCGACCGGCCCGACTCGGCCCACCTCGGACGCGTAGCCATAGCCGACGGGCGCTCCGTCCGGACCGCGGTAGAGGAAGCCCGTGCGTCCCTCCGCACGGAGGAAGCGGTGGTCCTGGGGATGCGTGAAGCCCGCGCTCTCGCGGTCGAGCGCATCGACCGCGGCGCTCAGCTCCCGGTGCCCCGCGCCATCCGGTGCGCCGGCCGCGATGGCGGCGAACGGCACGGGCGTGATCCCGGACGGCAGCTCACCGAGTGTCTCCTGCCGGTCCGGGCGGCCGGACAGCGACAGGAGCGGCATGCGCGGCACCATCCCATGCCGTGCGTACAGGGCGTTCGAGATCGGCTGCGCGCTGTCCGTGCCGGTCGCCAGGGCGGCGGAGTCCGCGGGCCGGATCCGCCGCAGCAGCGCGCTGCCGATGCCCCTTCCCTGGTCGCCCGGCCGGACGAAGAGCATCGACAGAAACCAGACCTCGTCGCGGCGCGTCGCCGAAGCGAAGGCGATCGGTCGATCCGCGCCGCCGCTCGTGCCGTCGTCGCCCGGCGGCCCGGCGTCGCGCGTCGCCACCCAGAACCGCTCCGGATCGGTCGCCTGGAGGTGACGGTGGAGCCGCCCGATCGGCCCGAGCTCGGGCGGGATCTCCGGCAGGTTCAGGCGGCCCATGTAGTCGTTGAGGCCGTCGCGCCAGATCTCGCCGCACGAGGGCAGGTCACCCTGTGTCGCCGGCCGCAGTCGGATCCCGTCCAACGGAACGGGGCCCGGCCGTCGCTCAGGGACGACGCTCACGCGGCCTCGTGGTCGCCGGCCGGCGGACGATCGGTCGCCAATCGCTCGAGCTCCGCCTGCATGAACGTGTCGAGATCGCCGTCCAGCACGGCCGTGGTGTTGCCGGTCTCGTGACCGGTCCGCAGATCCTTGACCATCTGGTAGGGGTGAAGGACGTAGCTCCTGATCTGGTTGCCCCAGCCGGCCTCCACGTGCTCGCCCTTCAGCTTGCGGATCTCCGCCTCCTTCTCCTCGAGCGCCCGCTCGAGGAGGCGCGCCTTGAGCACCTTGATCGCCATCTCGCGGTTCTGGGTCTGCGACCGCTCGTTCTGACTCTGGGCCACGATGTTGGTCGGCAGGTGGGTCAGCCGGACGGCCGAGTCCGTCTTGTTGACGTGCTGGCCGCCCGCGCCCTGGCTGCGGAACGTGTCGACCCGGATCTCGTCCCAGTCGAGCTCGATCTCGACGTCGTCGTCGACCTCCGGCAGGACCTCGACCAGCGCGAACGTGGTCTGCCGGCGCTTCTGCGAGTCGAACGGGCTGATCCTGACCAGCCGATGGACGCCGCGCTCCGCGCGCAGCCAGCCGTAGGCCGCACGTCCGTCGACGGTCACGGTGGCGCTCTTGATGCCTGCCTGCTCGCCCTCCTGGCGGTCGACGATCTCCGTGTGGTAGCGGTGCCGCTCGGCCCAGCGGAGGTACATGCGCAGGAGCATCTCCGCCCAGTCGGTCGCCTCCGTTCCGCCGGCGCCGGCGCTGATCGAGAGGACGGCCGAGCGTGCGTCGTACTCGCCCGAGAAGAGCAGCTGGGTGCGCTCCCGCCCGAAGTCGGCGTCCAGCGCCGTCGCCTCCCCCTCGAGCTCGGCGAGGAGCTCCGGATCGGCGGACTCCTCGACCAGCTCGAGCGTCGCCAGGAGGTCGTCGACACGGCGCTCGAGGCCGCGCCACAGCTCGATCTCGTTGCGAAGGCCGTCAGCCTCGCGAAGGGTCTTCTGCGCGCGGGCCTGATCGTCCCAGAAGCCGGGTTCGCTGGTCAGCGACTCCAGCTCGGCGATGCGGCCTTCCTTCGTCTCGAGGTCAAAGACGCCCCGAGGTCGACCGGATCCGCTCGGCCAGGTCGCGGATGACGGACGCGTCCATCAGTTCCGGGCCTGGAGGTCCTGGAGCAGGACCGGGCGGAGCTCGATGAGACGGAGGGCCGTCTTGCTCCGGGCGACGACGGGGTTCACGCAGGGGCAGTAGCTGTTGTGGGGACACACGCCACAGTTGCCATCGCAGTCGAGGGCGGCGGCGTAGCTACAGGTCCGACAGTCACGTTCGCAAGCGATCAGATCGACGAACGACGCTTCCTCGGCCTGCTTCACAAGTCCCTCTCTCTTCGCTGGCGGGGGGCTGGCTGGGGGCGCGGAGTCTGCGGTTCCCGGATTCCCGGCAGTATAGGCCTCATTCGTGCTCGCGCCAAGGGGCGGAGAGCGGTTCTTGAGCGGATTGCACGGCCGATTCACATTGGTGGGACGCGTTCGCGGTGCCCGGCCGCATGCTCATGTCGGCGGGTCCGGCGGCTGCCCGCCCGTCAGGAAAAGGATGGCCAGCGCGGCCAGCTCGTGGGCGGTCGCGTTGATCCGCCGGTCGACGGCGGCTTCGGTCGGGCTCGTGCTGGTCGCCGAGCCCCACGCCCGCAGGCCCTCGTCGCGTGCGATGCGCAGGACCCGCAGCATGTGGGTGCGATCCGAGACGAACAGGACGTCGCCGACGTTCCGCTCCCCGAGCAGCGGGGCGACGTTGCGGATCGACTCGAGGGTCGTCGTGCTCCGGTCTTCGACGAGGATGGCGGCTGGCTCCACGCCGTGGTCGATCGCGTATCGTCGCGCTGCCGCCGCCTCCGTCGTCCGATCGCCGGCCGACTTGCCGCCGGTCACGACGAGGAGCGGTGCCAGCCCCGCGCGATGGAGTGCGATCGCGTGGTCCAGGCGAGCCTGGAAGACCGGCGAGGGGCGCCCGTCGTACTGCGCCGCGCCCATGACGACGATGGCGTCAACGGGCCGTCGCTCGTCGCGGTCGCCCTGCTCCAGGATGCGCCAGGTGGCATAGCCGCCGACCATGATGGCGCCGGCGATCGCGCCGACGAGCAGGCGGATCAGGTCACCACGCATCCATGTCCGAGGGCCGCCTCAGCGGCCGTGGCACTTCTTGTACTTCAGCCCCGAGCCGCACCAGCAGGCGTCGTTGCGACCGATCCGCTGACCGGACGGCGTGAATCCTGGCCGCGGCCCGCCGGCCGCCGCTCCCGCGCCCGCGCCGTTCCCGCCTCCGCCGCCGACCGGCGCGTCGCCGAGGGACTCCCGGAT
>JACDAV010000301.1 GCA_013695255.1 Chloroflexota bacterium | reverse complement strand
ACCAACCCCCGCGCCGACGCCGACGCCGACGCCGACGCCCAAGCCGTCCCCGACCCCCACGCCCTCGCCGACCCCCGCCCCGACGCCCTCGCTGCCGCCTGCCTACCCCGCCTGGTGCGGCACCTGGAGCGGGTATCGGCTGCAGGCGAGCGACATGCTCGTCAACCGATGGCGCCTGCCGCCGCATCCGGCCGTCACCCTGGCAGCTGATCGGTCCTGGATCGAGAACCCGTTCTACGATCGGAACTGGCAATACCTCGACCACTCCCTGGGCATCTTGCACAGCCTCTTCAGGACCTACACCGAGACGGGTGACACGCGGTATCGGACGCGGGCGGCGGTCGTGCTCAGAGACTGGGTCGAGGACAACCCCCGCTACGGCTCACGATCGATCTTCGCCTGGAACGACCATGCCACGGCCCATCGGGCCGTGGTCCTCGCGTGCGCCTCCCGCTACCTGGCGCGGGACGCGTGGCTGCAGTCGGCGCTCGTCCTGCACGGCAAGACGCTGGCCGATCCGGGCTTCTACCGGTACGTCAGCAACCACGCGCTGAACCAGAACATCGGGCTGCTGGAAATCGCGCACGTCCTCGGGCGAAGCGACTGGAAGTCGCTGGCGGTCAGCCGGCTGTCGACGCTCGCCGCGAACAGCATCGACGCCCAGGGCGTCACGAACGAGCAGGCGATCGGATACCAGTACTACAACTACAAGCGCTACAGCCACGCGCGAGCCCGGATCCAGGCGATGGGGCTCGCGATCCCGACCTCCTTCGGCCGGGTTGCCCTGATGCCTCGCTTCCTTGCCTTCGCCACCCTTCCGAACGGCGAGTACGAGACGATCGGCGATTCGGATCGCCAGCGCTCCGTCGGGATCCCGGGCACGTGGGCCGAGTTCGCCGCCTGGGCGGGTCAGCGGGGACCTCGGCCGCCGGACACCGTCGCGGTCTACGGTGCGGGTTACCTGTTCGCCCGCTCCGGCTGGGGTGACAGGCGGGCCTTCGCCGACGAGGTGGCGCTCAGCCTGCGCTGGGGTCCGGCGCAGGCCATCCACGGCCATCTCGACCACGGCGCGGTCACGCTCTACGGCTCGGGTGCCCGCCTCCTCGTCGACCCCGGCAAGTACACCTACAACGCCAACGCCTGGCGATCGTATTTCGTCGGCCGAAGCGCGCACAACGTCGTGACGGTCGACGGCGTGGGCTGGAGCGGCACGGCGCGGAGCGACCTCCTCAACACGTCCCGCAATTCCACGATGGTGACGGCCCGGGTCCGCATGACCGGCTACCCGGGCGTGTCCCACGTCCGGGGCGTCACGTTCTCCCGGAGACTCAACTACGTCCTCGTGGATGACCGTCTCGGCAGCTCCACCTGGCGGACCTACCGGCAGCTGTGGCATCTGACGGAGGACGCGCGCCCCCTCGTCGAGTCGTCGTGGTTCCGAACGCAGCGGACGCGGGGCAACGTCCAGGTTCGCCAGCTGATTGCCTCGGGCGCGACGAGCCGGACGGTGACGGGACGGACGTCGCCGATCCAGGGCTGGCTGGCCTGGGAGTTCGGCGTCCGGCGGGCGGCACCGGTCGTCGAGGTCCGCAAGACCGGCACGAGCGTCCGCTTCCTGACGCTCCTGGTCACGGCGCCCGGCTCCCCGGCGTCCGGGGTATCGGAGCTCAAGCTGACGTCCAACGGCTACAGCGTGGTGATCAAGGTGGGCGCGAAGAGGGAGCGTGTCGTGGTCAGCGGATCCTCGGTCAGCATCACCCCGCTGAACTCATCGCCCCGCTGAACTGATCGCCCCGCTGAACTGATCGCCCCGCTGAACTGATCGTCGGAGGGCCGCCGCGCGACGCCCGGCGAGTCCCGCGGGCGCACCCCGAGTCCCGACAGCGTCGGACGATCCCCTACACTCAACGGCCATGACGGACCTGCTCGAGCACGCCCGCCCGATCGACGCGGACGCCCCGCAGTACAACGCCTCCCTCGTCAGGCGAGCCGACCAGCACGAGTCGCTGGCCGCGTTCTGGGTCCGCTTGGACGGCGATCCCGTGCCGTTCGAGCCCGGCCAGTACATGACCATCGGCGTCCTCGTCGACGGAAAGGTCGTCCAGCGTCCGTACTCGGTGGCCTCCGACCCGGCGGTCGCCGGAGCAGAGGGCTACGAGTTCTACGTCCGGCTCGTCGAGGGCGGCACCTTCACGCCCCTGCTGTGGCGGCTGGGCGAGGGCCACCGGATGCGGATGATCGGCCCGAAAGGCAAGTTCACCCTGGAGCCGGACGACGACCGCATCCACCTGTTCATCAGCTCCGGCACCGGCAACGCGCCGTTCGTGGCGATGATGCGGGCGCTGCTGCGGGAGGGCCGGCCGCGGCGCGCCGTGTTCCTCAACGGGGTGTCGTACGCCCGGGACCTGGGCTACGTCGAGGTCGTCGAGGAGTGGCGGCGGACCGGCGACTACCCGGTGACGTTCGTGCCGACAGTCTCGCGGCCGGCGGACCCGCTCAACGCCGGCTGGACCGGTCGGACCGGCCGGGTCGAGACGATCGTGGGCCCGGTGTGCGACGAGCTTGGGCTGATCCCGGCCGACACCGTCGCCTACATCTGCGGCAACCCGGACATGATCCTGTCGGCGGAGGCCACGCTCCTCGGCCGGGGCTTTCCCGAGGCGTCCGTGAAGAAGGAGCTGTACTGGCCCAAGGGCAAGGAGCCGCGGGGCGTCGCGCCGCGACCCGGCGCGTCCCCGATCGAGTAAGCGGGCGCCGGTCCGTGCCGGGAAGTGGCGGCCGGCTCGCCCGGCGAGCCCGCCGAATTGGGTCCGGGCCATCATCCCGCAGTCCAGAGCTCCGGGCGCATCGGGCGTCGATCCTAGCCGAGCGCAGGCAGCACCACGGCGTAGCCGAGGATCGCGACGAAGACCGCCAGCAGGACGAGACCGACGATCAGCCAGCCCGGCGACCGCTCGCCCTCGGTCGCCGCGCCGGGCTCGAGCGGATCGCCGGCCGGCGCCACGTCCGGCGACGCTTGACCGGTCCGGTACTCCTCCTCGTCGGGGCCGAGCGACTGCTGGGGGGACATGAACGGAGAATACGCTCGGCTGCGGAGGCGTGCGAACGCCGGCGCCGGCACCGGGGAGCGCCTGCTGGACCGGCGCGACCGGCAACGCGCCCGACCGGCCGCGGCCCATCGGCCTCGCCGGCCACTGTCACCCTCGTTTGCGCCATTTGCCGCTCCCCGTGGTCGGGCGTGCAGGCGCTGCGCCGCTTACCACTCGGGCGGGCAGGTGGCGCCGCTTGAGGGCAGTAGAGCCTGAAATCCGGCCTCCTGGGGCCTCATCGGGTCCGATCCGCGCGTCCGCTGCCACGTCCGTTGGTAAATGGCACAAACGCGATCCCGGCGAGGCCCCCCGTCGGGTTCTGCAGCCATCGGCGAACCTCGACAGTCCGCGCCGGCAGCGCCGCGCTGAAGGTGGCGCCGAGGCCCGAGACCCGGCGCACCGACGTGGTGCTGCGCGGCAGCACCAGCAGACGACCGACGACGGTGGGCCGCATCGCGAACCGCTCCTCGATCAGCGCCGGAGCGAGACGCACCTTGACGTCCAGCCGGCGGTTCGTTTCCTCGATCGCCGTGAGCTCCGACTTGACCTCGACGACCAACCCGCAGCGCGACGGAGGCTGCACCGCCAGGACGTCGATCGCCCCCCGGTCGCCGTAGTGGTTGAACGAGACCTCGACGAGCGGCTTCCACCCGAGGCGGATGAGCTCCGCCACCACCGCCTCAGCCAGCCCGGCGTGGCGCGCGTCGAGCAGCCGATCGAGCGCGCCTCCTCGCCACGTGACGACGCCGCTGTACCTCGCATCGACGGCAGCGAAGAGTCCCCGCACCGTGCGCAGCGCGAGCGTCCCGAAGTGGCCGCGCTCGGCCAGCGATACCACCGATTGCGAGACGGCCGCCCGCACGCCCAGCTCGGCCTGCGTCCACTCGCGGCGCAGCCGGAGCGCCCGAAGCGCCCGACCGGCCCGCACGTCGTCCACGCCCAGAGCGTGACCAACGGTGCTCACCGTTGGATCACCCGCGGCTCATCCGGCGCTAACCCTTGGATCACCCGGAGCTGACCCGGGGCTGACCACCGAACGGCCAGGGCCTGCAAACTTGGCCGAGCTTCGCCGGGTGTCCCGCACCTGAACCGCGCCGCTATCCCGACCGGCTTGGCCGCTCGGCCGCATCTGGGCCCCGACAGTCAGCCCCGGCTCGCCGCCAATCGGTCGAGAATCAGCCGCCCGACCCCCTCGAGCGGCACGCGCGCCTGGGTCATCGTGTCCCGCTCGCGCACCGTCACCGCGCCGTCCTCGAGCGACTCGACGTCGACCGTCACGCACCACGGGGTCCCGATCTCGTCCTGGCGCCGGTAGAGCTTGCCGATCGCGGCTGTGTCGTCGTAGACGGCCATCACGTCGCGGGCCAGATCGGCCCGCAGCGCGCGCGCCATGGCCACGATCTCCGGCCGCTTCTTGAGCAGCGGCAGCACGGCGACCTTGTACGGCGCGAGCTCGGGATGCAGCCCGAGGACCACCCGCTTCTCGCCCCGCACCTCCTCCTCGCGCCAGGCATCGATGAGGAAGGTGAACGCCGCCCGATCCGCGCCGGCCGCCGTCTCGACGACCCACGGGATGAAGTGCTCCTCGCTGGCGGGGTCGAAGTACTCGAGATTCTCGCCGGACGCCCTGGCGTGCGACCCGAGGTCGAAGTCGCCACGGTTGTGGATACCCTCGAGCTCCTTCCAGCCGAACGGGAAGCGGTACTCGACGTCGATCGCCTTCTTCGCGTAGTGGGCGAGCTCGTCCGGCGCGTGCTCGCGAAGCCGGAGGCGCGAGGGGTCGACGCCATAGCGCGAGTACCACGCGCGCCGCTCCGGCAGCCACTCGTCGAACGCGGCCGTCGCGGCGTCGCCCGGTCGCACGAAGTACTGCATCTCCATCTGCTCGAACTCCCGCATCCGGAAGACGAAGTTGCCGGGCGAGATCTCGTTGCGGAACGACTTGCCGATCTGGGCGATCCCGAACGGGATCTTCTTGCGCGAGCTGCCCTGGACGTTCTTGAAGTTGACGTACGAGCCCTGCGCGGTCTCCGGCCGGAAGTACACGAGCGAGCCGTCGTCCTCGACCGGCCCCATGTGCGAGGTGAACATGAGGTTGAACCGGCGGGGCGCCGAGAGCTGGCCGCCGTCGTTCGGGCAGACGAGCCCCAGGCGCTCCACGACCGACTCGTCGCGCAGGTCCGTGGCGGACAGGCCCTCGGCGCCGGGCAGCTCGTCCAGCCGGTAGCGCCGGTGACAGGTCGCGCACTCGACCAGCGGGTCCGAGAACGAGCCGACGTGACCGGACGTCACCCAGACCTGCGGGTGCATCAGGATCCCCGCATCGAGGCCCACGATGTCGTCCCGCTCCTGGACCATCGCCCGCCACCAGGCGCGCTTGACGTTGTTCTTGAGCTCGACGCCGAGCGGGCCGTAGTCCCAGACCGCGTTGATGCCGCCGTAGATCTCGCTCGACGGGAAGACGAAGCCGCGACGCTTGGCCAGCGAGACGATCGTCTCGAGCTCGGCGACGGCAGGCGCGACGTCGCTCCGGTCGCGTTCTCGGGTGTCGGTCACTGAAGTCTCCGGATGGGCGGCCGTGCCTGGGATGGTCGGCTGCGGGGTCGGTGGCCCGATGCTAGCAGAGAACAATGCGAATCCATCGAAAATAGAGACTTGACAACCGGCCGAACCGAGGTATGGTTCGGTCGATCGACCGATATCGGTCGATCGACCGAACAGCCTCGAACCCGAGGCAGACCGCTGGAGGCATGACATGGCGTACGAGATCGAGGGGCGGCTCCTGGAGGTGTGCACCTGCAACGTGCTGTGCCCGTGCTGGGTCGGCGAAGACCCGGACAACAAGACCTGTGACACCGTCATCGCCTGGGGCATCGAAAAGGGATCGATCGAGGGCGTCGGGGTCGATGGCCTGACCATGGCCGTGTCGGCTCACATCCCCAAGAACATCCTCATCCCGAAGTCGTGGAAGGCCGTCGTCTTCGTCGACGAGCGCGCGACCAGCGAGCAGGAGGGCGTGCTGCTCCGCCTCTTCACCGGTCAACTGGGCGGACCCGTCGCCGACCTTGCCGGCCTTATCGGCGAGGTCGTGGCCGTGGAACGCGCGCCGATCAGCTTCACTGTGGAAGACGGCAAGGGCCGTCTCAAGAT
>JACDAV010000264.1 GCA_013695255.1 Chloroflexota bacterium | reverse complement strand
GCCTGGGCGACCTGGCCCAGCGTGTCGCCCGCCTTGGTCATGGTCGTGGACGCCTGCGCCTCGGCCGTTCGGGTCGCCTGGTCCTTGAGACCGCTCGCTGCCTCCTGGAGCCGATCTCCCTGCGGGGCGCCTCCGGTCAGCTCCTGGCTCGCGTCGCCTCCCATATCCGTGGTCATCTGGCTTCCTCCTGGGTGTCTCGAGCCGGCGCCGCGTCCGGCCGGATCGCTGTTTGCGGTGGCGTCCCTCGCACGGCAGTCGAGGACAGGCTCGGATCGTTGGCGCTGCGCGGTGACACCCGTGCGCGGGCGGGCTGCCCTTGTGCCGACAGGCCCATATCAGGCAGTGCCTCGCGTGGGCAGACCGTTGCCCGAAGGCGCTCAGATAGCCGTCATACGCCGAACGAGGGTTACGCCCCCACGGCGCGCGACGCCGAGCTCGAGGCGACCGCGGCGTCCTCCGCGCCGCGCGGCAGCACGACACGCAGGGACCCGGCCCGAACGGTGAACTCGACCGGCGTCATGCCGAGGTCGCGCGAATCGGCTCGGCACGGCAGCGGGTGCGCGCTCGTGATCCGGACGGTCCGCGACCGGTAGGTCTCGATCTCCGGCGCCGGTCGGTAGCGCCCGAACGCGACGCCCGCCAGGTGACGCACCAGCCGGAGCTTCGAGAACCGGCGGAAGACGACGATGTCGAACCGGCCGTCGTCGAGGCGCGCCTCCGGCGCGACCGTCATCCCCATCCCGGTGTAGGGCCCATTGGCCACGGTCACCATGAGCGCGCGCGTCCGGACGACCCGATCGTCCAGCCGGATCTCCATCCGGGCGGGCCGGTAGCGGATCGCGACCCAGAAGGTGCGAAGGATCGACAGCCAGTCGCCCCGGTCGACCCGCTGGGCCTCGCGGAACATGGCCGCGTTGAGGCCGACGGAGCCGACCTCGTAGAACGGTCGGTGCCGCGCCAAGCCGACATCGATCGCCCGGACCTCGCCGCTCCCGAGGACCTCCGCGGCTGCCTCCCGCTCGCGGGGCAGACCGATGCTCCGCGCGACGTTCATCACGCTGCCGAGGGGAAGGATTCCGAGGGCCGTTCGGCTCCCCAGCAGCTCACCCGCGACCAGCCCGATCGTGCCGTCCCCACCGGCCGCGACGACCAGGTCGTAGCCCTCGCGGACGGCCTCGGCGGCGAGCGCGCGGGCATCCTCCGCCGAATCGGTCGCATGGACGTCGGCCCCGAGCCCGTGCCGCTCGAGCAGCTCCCGGAGCTCCTCCTCCGTGCAGCTGTTGGTCGAAAGGCCGCCCTTGGATCCGGCGTTCGCGTTCCAGATGACGCGCACGCGGCTCCACCGCCCCGGCCGGCCCGGGCCACGATCGCGAGTGCCGTCTGCGTGGCCCGACCCTTCCCCCGTCACCCGGTCGAGGGTCACGCCTGGGGCAGGCCGGCGTCGCGCCGTTGCCGCGACTTCACCCGTCGGTACAGGCTGGTGAGGCCGATCAGGTAGCTCGTGCCGAGGAGATAGGAGGCCGTGACGTCCGTCGGCCAGTGGTGGCCCTGGTAGATCCTGCTCGGGCCGACCAGCGCGAGAAGCGCCAGGAGGCCGGCGACGATCGGCCGCCGGCCAGCGCGACGACGCAGCTTCGTGTGGGCCAGGTACGCCAGGAACCCGTAGGTACCCACGTAGGTGATGACGTGACCGCTCGGAAAGCTCGAGCCGCCAAGGGGCGCCGTGACCACCCGCAGGTCGACGCCGGCCGGCCGCGGCCGCCGCATGATCCCCTTGAGGACCGAGGACAGCGCGCCCGTGCACCAGCCGAGGAGCTGGAAGATCGCCTCGGTCCGCAGGCGGGCGAGCCACATCGTGGCCATGATCGCGGGCGGGATGACCCGGCTCTGCGGCGGGAACCCCGGCCACGAGGCGATGGCCATGAGTCGGTCGAAGACGGGGTTCGAGCCGCGCTGGAGCTTCACCATCAATGCCAGGTCGATCGCCGCGCTGCGCCCGGCCCGGACGAGGGCGAAGATGCCGGTGAAGCCGACGATGCCGGCCAGGATGACGACGTTGGCCGTCCGGCCGCGTTCTTCGGCGACCGGCTCGGAGACGGTGCTCTTGTCCGCTGCCCGGGCCGCGGCGTCGCTCACCTGCTCGACGGCGGGCGGAAGGCTGGGGGTCGACACGGCGGGAGTGTCGTCGGGTCTGCCCGGCGGTCGAGACCCACGGACGGGCGGGATGCTGGCAGTCCCCTTGCAATCGGGCCGGCGTCCGAGGCGGTCCGCCGGATGCCCTCCTCCCTGGGTCGCCTCGCGAACCCGCCGGAGGCCGGTGTACCCTCTCGGTCTCCAGACGCACGTCACGCTCGTCCGACGCACGTCACGCACTTGAGGGTGAGGACCGACATGCCGCGCATCGTCCGTGGGGCGCTTCTCCAGGCCAGCTGGACCGGCGACAAGGAGTCGATGATCCAGAAGCACGAGAAGTACGCTCACGAGGCGGCGAAGCAGGGCGCCCAGGTGATGCTCTTCCAGGAGCTCTTCTACGGTCCCTACTTCTGCCAGGTGCAGGACCCGCAGTACTACAGCTACACGGAGCTGATCCCCGACGGCCCGACGACGAAGCGGATGCAGGACCTCGCGAAGCAGACCGGGATGGTCCTCGTCGTGCCGATGTACGAGGAAGACGACAAGGCCTCCGGGATCTACTACAACACCGCGGCCGTGATCGACTCCGACGGGCGCTACCTCGGCAAGTACCGCAAGACCCACATCCCGCACGTCAAGGGGTTCTGGGAGAAGTTCTACTTCCGGCCGGGAAACCTCGGCTATCCGGTGTTCGAGACGGCCGTCGGCAAGGTCGGCGTCTACATCTGCTACGACCGCCACTTCCCGGAGGGCGCCCGCGCCCTGGGCCTCAACGGGGCGGAGATGGTGTTCATCCCGAGCGCCACCTCGCGCGGCCTGTCCGAGTACCTGTGGCGCGTCGAGCAGGTCAGCCACGCGGTGGCGAACGGGTACTTCGTGGGCACGATCAACCGGGTGGGCATCGAGAAGGAGCTCGGCGAGGACGACTTCTACGGGCAGAGCTACTTCGTCGATCCGCGCGGCCAGTTCATCGGCGATCTCGGCAGCGCCTACGACGAGGAGCTGATCGTCCGAGACATGGACCTCGACAAGGTCACCGAGGTCCGCCAGACGTGGCAGTTCTACCGGGACCGCCGCCCGGACGCGTACGAGGATCTCGTCCGGCCCTGACCGGTCGTGCCGAGCACGGGGAACGGGCCGCCGGAGCGGCCCGTTCGGACGTTGACAGCCGCGTCTACTGGTCGCGCGGGAGGTCGTGGACGAGGGGCAGCGTGACCACCTTGAGCAGGGCCAGGTCGATGCACGGCCCGTCCACGCCAGCGCGGCGTCCCTCGAGCACCTCGATGTCGAGGCTGCCGTCCGGCAGCCAGTCCGCCCGGGCGCCCGCGAGGCCGTAGCACGCCTCCACGCCGCCCCAGTAGAAGACGTCGACGGTGGCGCCGTCCTCGCTGACGACGAAGTGGTCGATGCCGGCCGGACGGGCATCGCGGATGCCGGGCTCCGGGTCGACGCGCTGCGCCCCGCCGGCGTTCGGGTCCGCGCCGCCGCCGACGACGCCGGGATCGACCCCGACGGGGTCGTGGGGCTGGATCGTGACGGGACGTGCGGTCGGAATGGGGGTCGCCGGCGCGAGAGCGATGGGCCCACCGCCGGTCGGCCCGGCGGCCCCGACCGCGGCGCCGATGCCCGCGCCGAGGGCGGCCGCGGCCATCACCGCCACGACCAGGAGGCGCGCCGACCTGCGTCGGATGATTGAAGTCGAATGCATGGCTGCTCCTTGCGGGAGTTGAAGGGAGGTCTCGGAACGTCCACCGGCCGGGTGTGCCGCGGAGACGGCCGGGGACCTCGGCCGGTTCCGCAGGACCCGGGTTCCGCGAGGAACCTGATCCGACTTGCCTTCGGCCCGGTGTACGCTCTCGCGGCCGCTACCGGCCGCCACTGGAGGACGACCGCCGATGCAGTTCGGGTTCACGCTCAAGCCGGACCACCCGTACACGCGCACGGTCGAGCTGGCCCGCCGGGCCGAGGCGGCGGGGTTCGACTACGGCTGGATCTTCGACTCACACGTCATCTGGCGCGATCCGTACCCGCTCCTGACGGTCATGGCCCAGGCGACCGAGCGGATGCGGCTCGGAACCTGTGTCACCAACCCGGCGACCCGCGAGCCGTCCGTCACCGCGTCGCTGCTGGCGGTCCTGAACGAGATGAGCGGCGGCCGGATGGACCTCGGCATCGGGCGCGGTGACTCCGCCCGGCGCGTGCTCGGCAAGCCACCCACCACGATGGCGACGCTCGAGGAGGCGATCGGGGTGATCAAGGGCCTCGTCGAAGGCCGGGCGGTCGAGTACGAGGGCGCGGAGCTGAGCCTGCCGTGGACCGGCCGCCACACGCTCCCGGTCTGGGTGGCCGGCTACGGTCCCATGGCGCTGGCGATGACCGGCCGGATCGCGGACGGGGTGATCCTCCAGCTGGCCGATCCGGACCTCGTCCGCTGGTTCGTGGGCCAGGTCCGCGAGGCGGAGGCGGCCGCGGGTCGCCCGCCGGGCTCCGTCCGGATCCAGGCGGCCGCCCCCGCCCACGTCGGCGACCGCGAGCTGTGCCGCGAGCGGACCCGCTGGTTCCCCGCCCTCGTCTCCAACCACGTGGTCGACCTGGTCAACAAATACCCCCGAGAGCAGCTGCCGGACGCGCTGACCGTGTACGTCCGCGACCGGACCGGGTACGACTACCTCCACCACGCCGAGGTCGGCTCGTCGAACGCGGCCTTCGTGGGCGACGACGTAACCGATCGGTTCTGCGTGCTCGGGTCGCCCGATGAGCACGTGGCAAAGCTGCGCGAGCTTGCCGACGCGGGGGTCGACCAGTTCAACATCTACCTGATGAACGGCGACGAGGAGGACCTCCTCGACGTCTACGGCACCGACATCATTCCCGCCCTCCGCGAGGTGCGGGCCGGCCGCTGACCGCTCGTCCGAGGAAGCGCCGCTCGAGTCTGGCCTGGAGGCGCGGCAACGAAGCGGGGCCGGACTTCCCAGCAGTGCCGGACAGCGCTATGTGGCGTGGTGAGCGAGGTCCATGTGCGGGTCGGATCCGCCGTGTCCGCACGGATCCGCGTGGATCATCGCCGAAGCCAGGTGCGGGACCTCGTGGAGCAGCGCATGCCGAGCTCCCTCCGCGATCTCGTGCGCCTGTCCGACCGTCATCCGCTCATCGACGACGACTTCCGCCTCCGCGTGCAGTCGATGGCCGATCCAGCGGAGCCGAACGGAGCCCACGCGCTCGACGCCCTCGGTCCTGCCGAGCACAGCGGACGCCTCGTCGATGACGGCCGGGTCCACCGCATCGACGATCCGGAGCAGCACGTCACGTGCCGCGTCGCGAAGCACCACCACGATGAGCAACGCGATGATGAGGCCAGCCAGGGGGTCTGCCTGGGGGAAGCCGGCCGCGACTCCGGCTGCACCGGCGAGGACCCCGAGCGACGTGAAGCCGTCGGTTCGTGCATGAAGCCCGTCCGCCACCAGCGCGGCGGAGCCGATGTCGCGTCCGACCCTGATCCGGTACTGCGCCACGGTCTCGTTCCCGACGAACCCGACGATCCCGGCCAGCGCGACTGCCCACAGGTTGGATACGGTGCCGGGAACGAGGAGACGGCTGACCGACTCGTAAAGCGCGAGAAGGGCCGAGGCAGCAATGAAGAGGAGGACGACCAGCCCGGCGACGTCCTCCCAACGCCCATAGCCGTAGGTGAAGCGGCGGGTCGCGGGTCGCGAGGCGACGGAGAAGGCAAGCCAGATCGGCACCGCGGTCAGCGCGTCGGCTCCGTTATGGAGCGTGTCCGAGAGGAGCGCCGCCGAGTTCGTGTGGAGGACGATGACCAGCTGGATCAGGGCAGTGAGGCCAAGCGCGACCAGCGAAATCTTGAGCGCACGGATGCCCCGCGCATTGGCCTCGAGCGCCGGATCGATCGAGGTCGCGTGATCATGCCGATGC
>JACDAV010000245.1 GCA_013695255.1 Chloroflexota bacterium | reverse complement strand
GCCGGACGGCGGGTGGGATTGGCTGCGTCACCGCATGGGCTCGAACCGGGCCGACTCCACGATCGCCCGTGCTTCTGCCCGGTCCTCGTCAGACGTGGCCGGGAAGTCCCGAGCGAAGATGAGGAGGCGCGTCCCATGCGCCTCGACGATCCAGATCGTCGAGTGCTCGCCGGGCCCCTGGTGGTACCGGGCACCACCGCCCGGGGAGGTCCAGGATCGAAACTCCCCGCCGTCGCACTCGGAGAAGTCGACGTCTTCAGGGATCGTGATTTCCAGCCGCTTGGCCGGCAGTCCACCGAGCGCCACGTCGACCGCGGGTGTGGCCGCGCGATCGGACAGGGAGGAGAGCGCCGTCGCGAGGTCGTCGACGGTCGGCCCGACCGGCGGACTGAACAGCGACCCTTCCCAGTTGCAGCCGTCCCGGTAGACGTTGGCGACGTCCCAAATCGCGATCGCCATCCCCTCCGGCGGCTCTCCGTCGTACTTGCGGATGACCCACCCGCCGTCGCCCGTCCAGCCGTCAGGGACCGTCATCACGGTCCGGACAGGGTCGCTCGGAGCGTCGTACAAGGCATACTCGCCGGCTTGCAGCACGCCGATCGGCTGCGGCGGCGGGGACGCCGGGCTGGGACGTGTCGTCGGTGTTGGAACCGGCGTGTTCACCGGTCCCCCCACGCCGGGACCGGGCCCGGCCACGTTGATGCCGACGGCGGCCG
Source organism: Chloroflexota bacterium (assembly GCA_013695255.1). Classification (GTDB taxonomy): domain Bacteria; phylum Chloroflexota; class Limnocylindria; order Limnocylindrales; family CSP1-4; genus JACDAV01. The sequence continues at coordinate 1,669 of JACDAV010000245.1, read as the reverse complement.
CGACCACGATCGCGGCCGCGGCGGCGGCGATTCGAGTGAAATACATGCGAGTGTTCCTCCGCGGCGCCCAAGGAAGGCGCCGCTGTCGCGTTCGGTGGATGTGATCGAGGGTGGCCATGACGGCAGCGCTGGACATCCTGGTCGGCCCGTCCTCGAGCCAGGCTCGTGCTGTTCGAGCGAAGTCGTTGTCGGTCATGCCATCCGCTCCTGGGAGACGGGTCTCGGGGTTCGCGCGTCGGCCTCGAGGGCGGCGCGCAACGTCGATGTGGCTGATCTCAATCTCGACTTGGCGGTGCTCAACGGGATGCCGAGGGTGTCGGCGATCTCGCCGAGCGGCCAGCCGAGGTGGTGGTGAAGCACGAAGGTTGCCGCCTGGTCGGGCGGTAGTCGCCGGAAGCCGCGCTCGAGCGCGTCGCGCGTCGCAACGGCGACGGTTTGATCCGGGGTCGCCGGCCCGTCGACCGGCAGCACTCGGACATTCGTCGACCACTGCTTTGCCCGCTTGGCTTCGGCGTAGCAGGCATGCACGAGGATCCGATGGATCCAGGCCTCGAAGCGATCGATCTCGCGGAGGCTCGGAAGCTCGCGCCAGGCCGTGACGAGCGTCTGTTGCACGGCGTCTTCGGCTCGCCCGACGTCGCGCAGGATCCGGTGCGCCACGACGAAGAGCCGGTCAGCCGAGCCGACGACGATCGAGGCGAACGCCGCCTCGTCGCCGGACCGCGCCGCTTCGACCAGCGCTCGGTCCACGCTCTGCCCTCTCGATTCGCGCGGCCTCAGCGGGTCGCGTCACCCATCATGAGTGGCCGTGCGGCGAAAAGGACTGAAAATCGTGTACGCGCTCTGAGGGCCGCCCACCCAACCGGGACGATCCGGAAATGGAGCTTCCGCATGCGCTCGCCGGGACGGCGTTACTGAATGCTGCAGACCTCGCCCTGCGAGATCACCACTCGGTCGAGGACAGGACCTGCCGGGCGGCGGCGTCGACGAACCCGACCTCGACGCCCGTTTCGGCCAGCTCCTCGATCGCGCGGTCCAGCGCCTCGGTGACTTCGTCGGGGTCATGTCTCGCGACGTACTCGCGGAGCGCTGCGCTGTACACCTCGCTGCGCGACCGACCGGAGCGACGAGCCAGACGGTCAGCCTTGCGGTAGACCTCATCAGGCACGGAGATCGCCGTCTTCATACCGTGAGTATTACCAGACCCGCGGCGTCCGGCCGAACTCAATCGTGTTTTCGACCCTGGCTCTGGCACTTCACTCTCCCCGCACGATGGCCGGCCTCTTCTCCTCCGGGCGGGCGAACGACTCGAGCTCGGCGGTCGGGATGTTCGGGCGGCGGTCCGACGGGTGGGTGGTCACCCGGACGATCGTGCTCGGCTTGATCCTGTCAGCCACGAGTCATCGCCGACTTATCGGGACGTCTTTGGAGCTCTGGCCGAGCGACCATCGCGGATGGTGACGACCGCGACCTGATCGATTGCCTCGTCGTAGCGATACACGAGGATCATCCAGCGCCACGGCCCGACGATGAATCGGACTGCGGCCCAGCGCCCCTCGAGTGTGGCGCCGAGCAATGGGAATTGACGCAATGGCTCGAGTGCCCGTCTCACCCGCTCCGTCGTCGAGTCCGGTAACGAGTGGCTCTCGATGAGGGCCACAAGGTTGCG
>JACDAV010000237.1 GCA_013695255.1 Chloroflexota bacterium | reverse complement strand
CGGCCATCGAGGTGCTCAAGCGCTGGGGCGCGGTGCGGATCAAGCTCGTCAACCTGATCGCGGCGCCCGAGGGGGTGGAGGCCGTCACGTCGGCCCACCCGGATGTCCACATCCACTGCGCCGCGCTCGACCGCGGGCTCAACGAGCTGGGCTACATCATGCCGGGGCTCGGTGACGCGGGCGACCGCCAATTCGGGACGGGCAAGGTCGGGTAGGGGGATGCCCGCGGGCAGCGGCGCCGGCGGTCACCTGCCGGTGCCGGTCAGTACGCCGCGCTCTCGACCAGGTCGACGAGCCTGGCCCGGGGCGTGCCGCCCAGGGCGGGCGCTGCCTGCGGCGACCGCCACAGCTCCTCGAGCGCCAGCTTGAACGCCTCGGCCTCCGGCCGGCTGTCGAATTCGAGGTCGACCGCAACGTACTTCGGATCGTCGACCGGCCGGTAGATCCGGTAGCGCCGGACGCCGGATGCCTCGCGTCGGATGGGGTCGCGGTCGAAGGCCGCCTTCCACATCGGGAAGTCGCGGATCGGGTGCTCGAGCTGGACGACCGTCATGGTTCGCTCCCCAATTTCGCCGACCGCGTGTTCCGGTCGATGCAGTGCTGATGTATCCAATACGGTGATACTGTACCGATATGCCGCGCGCTGTCAAGCGTCCCTACGATTCCCCGAGGCGGCGGGCCCAGGCGGGAGCCACCCGTCGAGCGGTTCTCGAAGCCGCCCGGGCCCTCTTCCTCGAGCAGGGCTACGTGGCCACGACGATCGACGCCATCGCCGCCGCCGCCGCCGTCTCTCCGGAGACCGTCTACGCGAGGTTCGGCAACAAGCGCACGCTCCTCGCCCGCCTGGTGGACGTCTCGATCGCGGGCGACGACGACGCGCTACCGATCCTCCAGCAGGACTGGGTCCAGCGGATGCGGGACGAGCCGGACGTCCGGCGCCGGCTCCGCATCCTGGCCGGCAACGGGCGCGCGATCCTCGAGCGGCGGGCGGCGGTCGACGAGGTGGTGCGCGGGGCGGCCGCGGCCGATCCCGAGATGGCCGCCCTTCGCGAGCTCGGCAAGGCGCAGCGGCACGCGGGGCAGCAAGAGCTCCTGCGGATCGTCATGGGCGAGGCGGCACTGCGCACCGGCCTCGACATCGACTCGGCGGCAGACGTCGTGTACGCCCTCGGCAGCCCCGAAACCTGGCAGCTCCTGGTCGTGGACCGCGCATGGACCGCCGATCGCTTCGAGCGCTGGTACGGCGACGCAATCGAGCGGCTGCTTCTCGATCCGCGGTGAGTCGATCGGGCGGCCTCGTCGCGAGGCGCGTCGATCACGCCCGTCGCGAGGCCCGTCGATCATGTCTCGCCGGTCCGGTGCGGCCATCGCACTTCGACGGGCCCGACGCGGTCCCACCACATGATCCCGGGATCCCTCGGGGGCGGCGTGCCATCGCGCAAGGCCCTCGCCCAGGCGCGTGAACTGCCGCTGAAGCGGCTCTGAAAGAGGCCCGGATACCGGCGGAGCAGTGCCCGGTTCGACGCGGTTGCCCAGATCACCCAAGCTGTCCGGACCTCGCCGTCCTCGGCCAGGCCGGCGAGATCGGCGGCCTTGCGGTCCGTCGACCGGAAGGCGGCGCCCAGGTCCCCGAACCGATTCCACGCTTCCACGAACAGGTACCGACCGTCGCGCGTCCGGATGGCCACGTCCGCGGAGTGTGACGGGTTGGTGGGCCGAGTCGGGAGCTCGACGCGGACGGTCCGGCCGTGCGCGGCGAGCAGCTGCAGCAGTCCCTCCTGCATGTCGAGGTGCCCGGCATCACTCGGCCCGGGCGGTTCCATCAGGGGCCGCGTGAACGACACCGCAAGCGGGCGCTGCAGCGCGATGCCGATCGCGACCCACGTCTCGAGCGGCGTGGCACCTCCGAGGCCTCGTTCCAGCGCGCTGATGCGCGCCTGCGACAGGCCGATCCGCCGGGCGAGGCTGTGCTGCGTGAGGTGGAGTCGCTCGCGGGCGTCCTTCACCCCGAGGCCCAGCGTTGCCGCGAGCCGGGTCGACTCGAGGTCGCCTGCGACGGCGATCCTGCTGCGCTTGCCTTTCGCCATAGTTGCCGCAGTGTTATCCACGGCGCTTGGCGGCGGCTTACCGGCCCCATGCACCGGCGTCCATGGTCCCGTTGAGCGCGACCCAAGCGTGGACGCCTCCGGCAGAGGCGGGCGCCGGCGGGCGCGATCGGCCGATATGATCCTCGGTCGCCCCAGAATAGTTGTGTGGCGAGTACGCGCCCCGGCATGCGCCAAGGGCGCCCAATCGATCGTGGTCACGGCCCGCAGCGTGGTCACGGCCGGCAGCGTGGTCACGGCCCGCAGCGTGGTCACGGGACGCAGCAGGGTCACGGCCCCGCACGCATCTGCGACGAACCCTGGGCTCAGTTCCCGCCCGGGGTCACCTCCACGCTGCCCTTTTCGAAGTTCGCGCCCAAGAGGTCCATGTCCGTCATGCCGGCCAGCGCCTCCACGGCGATCGTCGGGTCGTAGGCGTCGAACGAGGGGTCCGCCTTGATCACGCCGGCCTGCCTGGCGACGCGGACCGTCTGGATCCACTGGACCGGGTCGACGACCCCGACACCCAGCGGCGACGGCCAGATGAGCGGGTTGATCTCGTTCATCATCCAGGTCTGGTGGCCGGCGCCCAGCTGGCTCCCGGCATCGGTCGTGTACTGGACGCAGTCGTCCGGGTTGTCCCGGCAGTAGATCCAGCCCTTCAAAGATGCCCGGACGAACCGGACCGCCGTGTCACGGTTGGTGCCCTCTGACAGCCACGCCTTGCGGGCGAAGATGGCGTCCTGGAGCATCGCCGTCCGCTGGTCGTTGTAGTTGATGACGTTGAGGTCCTCGGGCTTGTACAGCTCGCCCGTCTCCGGGTTCGCCGCCTCGAGCACCTGGGCGTACTCGTTGTAGATCATCGCCTCGGCGACGTCGATCTCCCGCGAGAGGAGCAGCGTCATGTCGAACGGCTGGATGACCTTCTCGTAGCCCTCGCCGGCCACCAGGCCGCAGTTGATCTGCGCCGCAGCGGTCACCTCGTACTCGTTGCCGAAGTCCCAGACGCCGACCTTCTTGCCCTCGAACTTGCAGGGATCGTCGATCCCGCTGTCCTTCCACGAGACCGACAGCGTGCCGGACCGCTGGAAGACCTGGGCGATGTCGACGAGGTCTGAGCCGGCTTCGCGCGCCTCGAGCACCTTGGGCACCCAGGCGATCGTGAACTCGGGCCCGCCGGGGGCCGAGCCGACCTGCTGGGGGACCACCGTCGGACCGCCGTCGAGGATCTCCACGGTCAGGTTCTCGGCCTCGTAGTAGCCCTGCTCCTCCGCGGCGAAGTAGCCGGCGAACTGCGCCTGCGGCGCCCACTGGAGCTGCAGCCGGACCGTGGCCGCCTCACCGCCGGTCGAGGCGGAGCCCGACGGGGAGCCGGATGCGTCCGGCGAGCCGGATGCGTCCGGCGAGCCCGACGCGGCGCCGCTGGCCGAGCCGTCCGGTACCGCCTGCGAGGCGGACGCCGCCACCGACGGCCGCTGGCTGGCCGCCGGGGCGGTACACGCGGTCGCGGCGAACAGCGCCGACGCGACGAGCGCGATGACCTTCCTGGTCTTCATGTGCGCTTCTCTCCTCCTGCCTGGATCTGGCTCGTTATGGTCGATCGGCGAGGTCCACCGCCACCACGATCGACGACCGTGACCCGAGTCGGCGGAACGATACCCCCAACGAGGGCCTGCCGCGCCGGGATCCCCGATCCTACGACTCCGCGCTCCTGACCGAGGCGTGCCACGGGATGAACACCCGCTCGAGCGCCACCACGACGAGATACAGCACGATCCCGGCCGTCGCGCCCAGCAGGATCGCGGCCCACGTGACGTCGAAGCGCAGTGCGCTGGCGCTCTGCACGATGATCCGGCCGAGGACGAGCGAGGAGCCGCCGAAGTACTCGCCGACGATCGCCCCGATCAGGCTCAGCGTCGTCGCCAGCTTGAGCGCGGTGAAGAAGTACGGCAGCGCGTTCGGGATCCGCACCTTGCGCAGGACCGTCCACTCGCTCGCGCCGTAGGAGCGCATCAGCTCCAGCGCCGCCGGCTCGACCTGCACAAGGCCGCGGGTCACGTTGGCCATGACCGGGAAGAACACGAGCAGAGCGGCCATCATCATCTTGGACAGCGGGCTCAGGACGCCGAACCAGTTGTTCATCAGCGGCGCAAAGGCCACAATCGGCACAGCGTTCGCGGCCACGGCGATGGGCAGCAGGACGCCACGAGCCGTCACCCAGCGGGAGGTCGCGAACGCGACGGCGACGCCGGCCAGCGTGCCGATCGCCAGCCCGCCGACGGCCTCGAGGAGGGTGGCGCGTGCCGAGACCGCCAGCCCGAACCGCGGATCGCTCCAGTTGGCGATGAGCGCCGCGACGATCGCCGACGGCTTGGGCAGCACGAACGCGCGGAGGCCGAGTGCGCCGACGATCAGCTCCCAGGCCACGATCGCCGCGACGAACACGAGCACGGCGGGCAGGTAGAAGAGCAGCCGCCGACCGCCGCGCGCCACGCCGGCGGCCGGACCCCGGC
>JACDAV010000234.1 GCA_013695255.1 Chloroflexota bacterium | reverse complement strand
GTCCTCACGTCCACCGCGTTGGTCGGCGCCGTCTCCTGTGGGGGAAGTCCCGCCGCCTCGCCGGTGGCGCAAGCGTCGCCGCCCCCCGCCTCGGCGACGGCCTCCGGCCCTCCGGCGTCCGCCTCCGCGCTTGCGGAGACGGAGCCGCCACCGACGAGTTCTCCGGTGCGGGTCACGGCGATGCCCTCGGCTCCGGCGAGCGGTGTCCTCGTTCACCTCGTCGCGGAGAACGTCCGGTGGGACCGCACGAGCCTCGAGGCGCCGGCAGGCAAGACGTTCACCCTCGAGCTCGACAACCGGGATCCGTACCCGCCGGAGTTCCACAACTTCGGCATCGCGACGGGGCCGGCGGTGGAGGATCGCGTCTACGTGAGCCCCAAGTCGAACGGCCCGACGGTCTCCGTCTTCGAGATCCCCGGTCTGCCGGCCGGCACGTACACGTTCTTCTGCACGCCTCACGCCGAGCGAATGACGGGAGTCCTTACCGTCCGCTAGGGAGGGGTCGCGAGCCGGGCCGGCGGGCGCGTCCGGACGCTCGCCCGTACCGGTGCTGCGATGCCGGGCCGCTGCGGGCTCAGCCGGCGCCGGCGGCCTGCAACGCAGCGCGGAATCCGGGCAAGCCGGCGTCGACCATCTCGTCCGAGGCCGTGAGCGAGATCCGGAACCAGCCCGGCAACTCGACGACCGATCCCGGCAGCACCAGGACGCCGTGGTCGGTGAGCCGTGCAGCGAACGACTCGTCGTCGTCGATCGGTGCCCGGGCCATCACGTAGAAGGTGCCCTCCGGCATGGTCGTCTCGTAGCCCATCGCCCGGAGCTCGCGGACCACCCGGTCGCGGCGGCGCTCGAGCGCCGCGACGTCGATCGACATGGCGTCCAGGTCCTCGATCGCATGCTGCAGCAACGCGTTCGGGAAGGCGTAGCCGCTCGCGATCTGTGAGGTGAACATGGCGTCCCGAAGGCCCTCGCGGTCGGGGGCCGTCGGCGGAACGGCGACGTACCCGATCCGCATCCCGGGCGTGAGGAGCGTCTTGCCGTACGAGTACGTGACGATCGTGCCAGGGTAGACCTCGGCCGGGCTGTGGAAGTCGCGCCCGTCGAAGACGATTCGGTTGTACGGCTCGTCGGAAACGAGATGGATCGTGCGGCCGGCCCGCCGGGACGCCGCCCCGAGCACCGCTCCAACCGCGCGGAGCGCGTCGATCGGATACACGCGACCGCTCGGGTTGTGCGGCGTGTTGATCAGCACGGCCCGCGTGCGGGGCGTGATCGCCGCCTCGATCGCCGCGGCGTCGAGATCGAAGGCGGGCGGCTCGAGGGCAACCCGCACGGTCGTGCCGCCGGCGGCGAGGATCAGCACCTCGTAGAAGAACCACGGCGGCGACAGGAAGATCACCTCGTCGCCGGGGTCGAGGATGGCGCGCAGCGTCACGGCCAGCGCCGCAAAGCCGCCGTTCGTCATGGCGATGTCCTCGGGGTCCCAGGCCATGCCGGTCCTTGCGGTGAGCGACCTGGCCACCGCCCCGCGGCTCTTCGGCTCGCTCAGCTTGTAGGCGAACCAGTCCTTGTCCTGCGGCTCCAGCCAGTGCCGGAGGCTGGCCACGTAGGCCGGGTCCGGCATCGACTGGGGGTTCCCGACCGCGAAGTTCGCCACGCCGGGATCGCCGATTCTTGCCCAGATCCGGCCCCCGAAGAACCGGCTGAACGGCGCCATCGACGCCTGCAGGGTGTCGATCCGGCGTTGCGGGGTCGCGGTCGCCATCGGAAGCTCTCCTTGCTCGGTCTCGGTCAGCCTACGCCGGAACGGCAGCCCTTCCGCGGGCGGGTCCGTGCGGCGATTCGCCCGAGCGCCCCCTCCCATCCGGCCTCGAACGGGCGGCCCGGCTCGTCAAGGTCGATCACGACCGGCGCATGATCGGAGGGCGTGGGCGGCCCCTTGCGGGCCTCGCGGTCGATCTCGGCCCAGACCACGCGCTCCGCGACGGGAGCGGTGGCATAGAGGAGATCGATCCGCATCCCCTCGTTGCGGTGGAACATCCCGGCCCGGTAATCCCACCACGAGAAGCGGCCGGGCGCCGGCTGACGCAGCCGGTAGAGGTCCACGAGGCCCCAGCCCCGCAGCCGGGCGAGCGCCTCGCGCTCGGCCGGGGAGACATGGGTCCCGCCGTGCGCGGCGATCGGGTCCCAGACGTCGTCGTCGGTCGGTGTGGCGTTCAGATCGCCGCCGACGACCAGCGGTTCGTCCGGCAAGCGGGTTTCGGTGAGCCAGCGGTGGAGCCGCTCGAACCAGCGGAGCTTGCCGGCGTACCAGGGCGAGCCGACCACGCGGCCGTTCGGCGCGTACAGGCTCACGAACCTGATGCCGCCGCACACCGCCGAAACCATCCGCGCCTCGTCGAAGGGGTTGAAGTCCTCCTCGTCCAGACCCAGCGTTGCCCCCGACCGGCTGTCCCGGACCGGCCCGTCGCCGAAGTTGGTGACCGGGTCCGCGATCCCGACCCGGCTTGCGATCGCGACGCCGTTCCAGCGGCCCTCGCCATGGTGGAGCAGCTCGTAGCCGGCCATCCGGAAGGGCAGCTCCGGGGCGTCGCCGTCGGCGAGCTTCGTCTCCTGGACGAGCAGCACGTCCGGTGCCGCCCGCTCGAGCCAGCGCTCGACGGCCTCCTGCCGAGCCTTGAGCGAGTTGACGTTCCAGGTCGCGATGCGCACCTCCGGAGGGTAGCGGCGCGAACCGCTCCACGTGCCGGGTCGAGCACGGGGCCGGTACTCGGCGTATCGGTTCGGACGACGAACCAGCGTGGCGGGGCACGGATCGGGACGCAGCCCGCACCGCCCCCCAGCCCAACCGATCCCGGCCGTACCGGCCCGGGCCTTGCGGGGCGGGGCGGGGCCAACTGACAGCCCGGCCCGGCCGAGCCGGCTCCGCACCGATGTGACGCGTCAGTACCGGCGGCCGCGCTGACGGGCGAGGTCGAACGACGCGGTGTCGGCGATCGCCATGACCGCCATCGTCCCGGCCTGCACCGGGTCGGAGACGACGAGGTCGACCGCGTCCGTGATGGAGCCCGCCATGTTCAGGGCGATGATCGGGATCCCGGACGCACGCAGCTCGCGCGCCGCAACGGAGATGTCGCCGCCCATGAGCGACCCGGCGAGCACGAGCAGTCGGGCGCGCGGCAGGTCGGCCACGGCCCGGACGGCCGCCGCGATCGGCTCCTCGCCGACGAGCGGGATGGTGTCGACGCTGATCCGCTCGCCGCGCAGGTTGTGACGGTCCGCCTCGCTGACCGCGCCGAGCGCAACCTGGGCGACCTGGGCGCCGCCGCCGACGACGATGATCCGCTTGCCGAAGACGCGGTCGAGCGCCCGGGTGAGTTGCGTGTCGCGCACACCAGCCAGACCGGTGATCGACTCGACCAGTGCCGCCTCGTCGATGCCCTCGACCTCGATCTCGACTTCCGCGCCGGGGAGGGGCGAGCCGCCGGCGCCCGGGACCGGCGAGCCGTCGGCGGGCGGCAGTCGACGAACCGTGCTCAGCGTCCGGATCGTTCCACCTGCCGCGGCGATCCGGTCGCACAGTGCGGGCACGGCGGTCGGCGCGTCGTCGAGGACGAGTCGGACGGCGACGGTCGGCGGAACGGTCGGCCGGCGGGGCATCGAGGTTGGCGGTCCGGACGTTCGGCTTCGGCGGTCGGTCAGGCGCCGGTGCGCTCGTCGCGGCTGCGCCGGACGTCGTCGACGGACATGCGGTCGGGTTCGAGGTTCGCCCCGTCGTCGTGCTCCTCGAACGCCACGCCGATCGCCTCGCACGCCTGGCGCGTCGCCGCCGGATCGCTCGTCTGGAGCATCAGCTCGCCGTCCGTGTCCTCGGCGATCCCGACGATGCCGCCGATGTTCACCGAGCGCTCGCCCAGCGCCGCGGCGAGCCGCGCCAGCGCGCCCGGACGATCGTCGAGCCGAACCGTGAACCAGACCACCCGTCACCTCCTGTCCGCGCGATGGTACCCCGCGCTACCCTCCGATCGGGAGTCGCCGCATCGGCCGCTCCGGAACAGGAGGGACCCGTGGACGAGCCAGTGGCGGCGGACGACCGGCGCCCGACATGCCCGCTGTGCGGGAACCGGGCGTTCCAGCGCGAGGAGGGCAAGTTCGACAGCCAGTGGGGCATGACCGCACATCAGGTCACGCTGCTGATCTGCGAGCAGTGCCAGTACGTGCTGCCCTTCTACAAGGGCAACTCCATCTTCGACTTCGACTGACCGATGGCGACGCCGTCCGGACCGTCGATCCAGATCTTCGGCCGCGCGGACGATCAGCCCACCCGCGCCGCGCAGCGCTTCTTCCGCGAGCGACGGGCGACCGCCCGGCTCGTCGACCTGCGCCGCAAGCCGATCGCGGCCGGCGAGCTCCGCCGGTTCGTCGAGCGGCTGAGCGCGCCGGCCCTGGCGGACACCGAGGGACGGCCGTGGCAGGAGACCGGCCTGGCCTACCTCCGGATGGACGGCGCGGAGCTGGCCGGCCGCCTCCTCGCCGACCAGCGGCTCCTGCGTCTGCCGCTCGTGCGCTGCGGCGACCGGTTCGCTGCCGGCCGGGACGAGGCGGCCTGGAAGGCGATGCTCGAGGCCGGTGGCTAGTCGCGCGGGTGCCCAGCGGGCCGGCGGCGTCGCCGGACGGCGACCAGCGCGCCGATGGCCACGAAGGCGACGCCCGCCGCGGCCCAGCGCAGATCGTCGACCATGAAGCTGCTCCCGCGCAGCAGCCCGAACCCCTGGCCGATCCAGACCAGACCGACCGCAACCAGCACGAGCGGCAGGATCCACCGGCCGGCGCTCATGTGACACCTCCGGATGGCATCCTAGCTGGCATGAGCGACCGAGCCACCGACACCGACGAGCGCAAGGCCCGCAAGCGGAGCGGTCGGCTGACCGTCAGCCCCGAGAAGGACCACGCCGCGACTCGCCGCGCCCGGCAGACGGAGGACGAGCGGCTGCTGGAACGGCCGGACCGGCCCGCCTTCCTCGACTCCGACCCATGGCGTGCCCTCCGGATCCTGTCCGAGTTCGTCGAGGGCTTCGACGCGCTGGCGGCGGTCGGACCGGCGGTCACGGTCTTCGGCTCGGCCCGGACCAGGTCGGACCATCCGAACTACGCCCTCGCGCGCAAGCTCGGTCGACTGCTGGCAGAGGAGGGCTACGCGGTCATCACCGGCGGCGGTCCGGGGCTGATGGAGGCCGCCAACCGGGGCTGCCAGGAGGGCGGCGGGCTCTCCGTCGGCTGCAACATCGAGCTGCCGATGGAGCAGGGGTTGAACGCGTACTGCGATCTCGGCGTCGAGTTCCGCTACTTCTTCGCCCGCAAGACGATGTTCGTCAAGTACGCCGACGCGTTCGTCATCTTCCCCGGTGGCTACGGCACGCTCGACGAGCTGTTCGAGGCGCTGACCCTGATCCAGACGAAGAAGGTCCAGGGCTTTCCCGTGATCCTGATGGGCTCCGCGTACTGGGCGGGCCTGCTCGACTGGATCAAGGGCACGCTGGTGACCGAGGCGACGATCTC
>JACDAV010000232.1 GCA_013695255.1 Chloroflexota bacterium | reverse complement strand
CATCATTGCTACCTGATGCCTACCATTGGTAGTATTCCGGTATGAAGGTGAGTGTGAGCCTTCTTGGCGACGACGTCCAGTTCCTTGACGAGTACGCCAGGGAGCAGGGCCTCGGATCACGATCGGCCGCCCTCCAACGAGCCGTTCGGCTCCTGCGTACGGCAGAGCTCGGCGGCACCTACGAAGCGGCGTGGGGCGAATGGGCGGCTGAGGGTGAGGCCGACGCCTGGGAGTCGACAACCGGCGACGGACTCGGTTCGTGATGCGGCGCGGCGACATCCATGCCGTCGATCTCGATCCCGGCCGCGGGTCGGAGGCGAACAAGCGCCGGCCGGCGATCATCGTCAGTAACGATGCGGCCAACGCGACAGCCGCGCGCCTGGGTCGCGGCGTGCTCACGGTGGTTCCCGTGACATCGAACATCGACCGCGTCTACCCATTCCAGGTCCTGCTTCCAGCCGCCGTGACGGGGCTCGCCCGGGACTCCAAGGCCCAGGCTGAGCAGGTTCGGTCCATCGCCGTGGAGCGGGTAGGTGAACGGCTGGGCGTCGTCCCCAACGCGATCATGCTGGAGGTCGCCGATGCCCTGCGCCTGCATCTGGGCCTGTGACCTGCGGCTGTCGTCATCGTCGGGTCAGGCCGCCATGACCACGGCCGAGTCGCCGACCGGCGCACCGCGAGGCTGACGTGCGCGCCTTCACGATCACGGGCCCGAACGAGGGCGAGGTGCGAGATCCGCCGGTCCCGGACCCCGGCCCGGGCGAGGCCCTGGTCAGGGTCGGATTCGTCGGCATCTGCGGGACCGATTACCACATCTTCAAGGGCGACTTCATGTCGGCCTACCCCCTCGTCAACGGCCACGAATTCAGCGGCACCATCGCGTCGCTTGGCCCCGGCTCGGGCGAGTGGCGCGGCGGCGACCGCGTGACCGTGGACCCGACCCTCACCTGCGACCGCTGCTACCACTGCCGTCGGCGCCAGGCGAACCACTGTGACAGCTGGGGAGCGCTGGGCGACACGAGGGACGGGGCGCTGGCGGAGTTCGTCCTCGTCCCGATCAAGAACCTGTACCGGGTCGAGGACCATGAGACGCTCGAGGAGGCGGCGTTCACCGAGCCGCTTGCCTGCGTGGTCTGGGGCGTCGAGCGGCTGCGGGTCATGCCGTCCGACCGCGTCCTGATCTTCGGCGCCGGACCGATCGGGGCGCTCCTCGCCCAGATGCTGAGCTGGAGCCCCGCTGCGGACATCGTGGTCGTGGACGTCACCGAGGAGAAGCTTCGGGTCGTCCGCCAGCTGGGCGCCCGGGCGACGTACGTGGCGGGCGACGACCTGGCCGGGCGGCTGGATGAACGAAGCCGCGGCCGAAAGTTCGACGTCGTGGTCGACTGCACTGGGGTCACGACGGTCATCCAGGGAATGTTCGCCTACGCGGCGCCGAACGCGCGGATCATGTTCTTCGGCGTCGCGTCACCTACGGTGCAGGTCACGATCAGCCCGTTCGACGTCTACCGCCAGGACTGGCAGATCCTGGGCTCCATGGCGATCAACTCCACGTTCCAGCAGGCACGCGACCTGCTCGCCGCTGGCCGGATCGCGGTCCGGCCGCTGATCACGCAGATCGCCGTGCTGGAGGACGTTGCCCGGATCCTGGGACGGGCCAAGACGCCGACCGAGCTCAAGACGCTCGTCCGCCCAGCCTCGCCTGACCTCGGCTGACCTCAGGCTCCCAGGCGCGAGAGCAGCACGGCAGCCACGAACCCGACGGCGGTCGCCAGCGCCACGAACGGCCCGCCGTTCTCGAACGCCTCCGGCATCATGGTGTCGGCGAGCATGGCAAGGATGCCTCCGGCAGCCAATGCCAGGATGGCACCGACCATGTTGGCCGAGAGCCCGCCGAGAAGGCTGTAGCCCGCCACCGCCGCCCCGCTGGTAACCGCCGCGGCCACCGTCCAGACGCCCATCACGTATCGGCGCGATCGGCCCTCCTGTCGCATCCCGACCGAGCTGCTGATGCTCTCCGGCAGGTTGGCCATGAAGACGGCCGCCAACAATACGGCGCCCAGCTTCTGCCCCTCGGCGTGCAGGCTGATCCCGATCGCGGCGTTCTCAGGAATGCCGTCGAGGATTGCGCCGATCAGCAGCGCCGTGCCACTGATCGCAGCGGCTCGCTTTGTTTCCGGTTGGCGAGCCGCGTCCGGCCGCACGTCGCGGGCGAGCCGGCCCTCACGCTTCGGCGATCGTGCGGCCATGCGGTTCAGGATGGAGGCGGTGACGACGTAGATGACCGCGCCGCTCAGGAACCCGCCGACCACGTAGGACTCCGCGCCGGTCTCGAAGGCCTCCGCCGTGAGCTCGAAGGTGAGCGCCGACACGAGCACGCCGCAGCCAAAGGCCATGATGCCGGCCACGATCCGCCGCGGTGGCTCGACGAGCAGGCCGATCACTGCTCCGATCAGCAGGCCCGAGCTGGCCAGAACGCCGTACAACGCCGCTTGGAGCATCCGCCCCCTTCCCGTCAGACGAAGCCACGATAGCGCGAGTGGCAGCGCCAGCTCGACCAGCGCCACCTCGACGCGCTGAGCCGGCCGCCGTACCGCGCCTGGGATCGTGACGCCTGGCGCCGGTGTCAGGTCGTCTTGGCTGTGTCCCGATCCTTCGGCGAAGAGGCGTTGACCGCGACCGTCAGAAGATCGGCGCCGATGCTGCGGACCGCTTCCACCGCGATCGTGGTGCTGACACCGCCGACACCCAGGACGCCACCCCGGTGAGCGACGAGCCGCTGGACGCGCCCGGTCGCCGGATCGAGGTCGATCGACTGGAGAAGGCCGATCAGCGTGCCCCCGTCATCGACGACCTTGAGCTTGAGGAGCTGGCTGAGGCGCGGCAAGCCGTCGAAGGTGCCACCGGCGCTTGCCATCTGCGTCACCTGGCTGCTTTCGACGGTCACGGCGTCAGCGCCGAGGTTGCGCACCTGATCGAACGGGATGACGAAGTTGGTGCCCTCGCCGCGGACCTGCAGGGCCGCCACCCGAAATGGCTCCGAGTCGAACACGACATCGGTGATCGGCCCAAGGCGAGCAGCCTCCGCCACCGACACGATCGTCATGCCGTTCAGTCTTGCTGCGTCCATCAGGACTCCTGCTTCTGTTCGCTGACCGCTGCCCGCGGAACGAAAGGGCGTCACGCGTCCTGCGGAGCCCCGGCTTCCAGACCTGTTTGGTGAACCATCGGATCGAGGCGGACCGGTGCCGAGATCAGTATGACCAGTCGTGCGATTCGGACGTTGTGCAACGCTAACCTGAGAGGCGATGAGGCCGCCTCGGCACGTCCTCGCTGCCTTCGGAGCGGAGGGTTCGCCCGAGCTGCTCCCGGGCGGAACGGGACGCTCCTGGCGAGTCGGCTCGCTCGTCATCAAGCCACTGGACTGCTCCGCCAGTGAGCTCGCCTGGCAGGCCGAGGTGATTTCGTCGATCGAGCAGGACGCCTTCCGCGTGGCGCGGCCACTTCCAGATGCGGTCGACGGGTGGGCGGCTTCCGAATACGTCGTCGGGGAGCACCGGCCGCAGCGGTGGCGGGAGATCATCGGCGTCGGCGAGCGGTTCCATGTCGCCCTGGCCAACGCGCGGAAGCCGCACGCGATCCTCGATGCCCGCGTCGATCCATGGGCTGTCGGCGACCGCGTGGCTTGGAACGAAGCGCCATTTCCCGAGCTGGACGACGTGCTCTCGGCGCTCGAGCCAGTCGACGCGCCGAGTCAGCTCATCCACGGCGACCTCACCGGCAACGTGCTCTTCCACCACGAACTGCCGCCCGCCATCATCGACTTCGCGCCGTACTGGCGGCCGACCGAGTTCGCGTCCGCGATCGTCGTCGCCGATGCGCTCAGCTGGGAAGGGGCGCCGGCCGAGCTCGCGCATGTCGTCGACCCTCAGTACCTGCTCCGCGCGCTGGTGTACCGAGCCGTGACGACCCGGTTGACCGGTCACGCTGGACCGATCGCGGAGCTGGACCTCGCCCGGAGACTCGTCGCCACGTCCCCGCGACGATCGAGCTGACTCCGTGACCTTGGGGCCCTGGGCTTCGTCCCTCGTCTCAAGCGCTGATATGCGGCTGCAATGTGCAAGCGCTTGAATGTTAGGTCTGGTGGCTCCCGGCCCTTCGTAGGATGCGCCGTGTAAGCGCTTACAACACGAGGGTACATGGCGAGGACGACGCCCACGATCTACCAGGTCGCTCGCCGGGCGGGCGTGTCGATCGCGACGGTCTCCCGGGTGCAGGCGGGCCACCGGGCGGTCACGCCGGCCACGCGAGCGCGTGTGCGACAGGTGATCGACGAGCTCGACTACCGGCCGAGCCGGTCCGCGCGTGCGCTGGCCGGCCAGGCTCACGATGCGACCGGCATCGTCTTTCCGGATCTCTCCGGTCCGTACTACTCGGAAGTCATCCTCGGTTACGAGGAGCGCGCTTCCGAGGCCGGCCAGAGCGTCTTCATCCTCGGCACGCACGGCCGTGCTCGCTCGAACGAGCAGGCGCTCGAGCTCGCGGATCGCGTCGACGGGCTCGTCGTGATGGGTCGCACCGTGGATGACGCCGTGGTCGAGCGGATGCAGGCGGCGGGCATCCCGGTGGTCATGCTCGCCCGGCCACCCGTCGCCGCCACGGACACCGTGCGCGCCGAGAACGAGGCGTCCGCCCGAGCGCTCACCGAGCATCTGCTCGACCACGGTCATCGGTCGTTCGCCTTCCTCGGCGATCCGGAAGGGTCGCCCGACGTCTCGGAGCGCTACCTCGGCTTTTGCGCCGCCCTGCGTGCAGCCGGAACGGGCGTTCCGCCTCGTCCCGTGCCGTGCGGTTTCCGGGAGGCCGAGGGCCACCGGGCGGCCGCCGCGCTCCTCGACTCCGGCCCGCCGGCGGACGCCATCGTCGCCGCCAATGACGAGATCGCGATCGGTGCGGTGCGGGCGGCGCGCGAACGCGGCCTGAGGGTGCCCGAGGACATCGCCATCACCGGCTGGGACGACATCGCGCTCGCCGAGCACGTCCGGCCGGGCCTGACGACCGTGCGGCAGCCGCTGCGCGAGCTCGGGGCGACGGCGGCAGCGCTCCTGACCGAACGCATCCGGGGCACGCGCACCGAGCCCCGCCACGTGCTTCTTCCCACCGCGCTCGTCGTCCGGGCGAGCTGCGGCCCCCATCCCGAGCAGGAGGAGAGACGATGAACGAGCAGATTCATGCTGGTCCGGCAGACCGGCGGCGGACGGGAGCCACGACACGGATCGCGGCCATCCTGGCTAGCGTCGCGCTGCTGGCCGCGGCCTGTGGGACGAACGACGGCGGCGGGCGTGGCTCCGGCTCGCCCGCCGGCTCTCGAGCGGACGCATCGGGCAGCCCGGGCGCCAGCGCAGGCGGCAGCCCGGGCGCCAGCGCGGGCGGCAGCCCCGCCGCTGATCTGTCGGGCGAGCTGAC
>JACDAV010000221.1 GCA_013695255.1 Chloroflexota bacterium | reverse complement strand
AGCGTCGACCCGGCGAGGACGAGCGCCGCGTCCAGGTTGCCCTGCACCGGCCGGTCCGGGCCGAGGGCGCGCCGGGCGGCCGCGAGGTCCTGCCGGGAGTCAATGCCCACGACCGTCCCGCCGGCGCGTCCGACGGCCTCGAGCAGCGGCGCGGAGCGGGCCACGTGGTGGACCGTCGGGACGGACACGGCCTCGAGGATCCGCCGCGCGTACGGCGCCACGAACCGAGCGTATTCGGCGGCCGTCAACGAGGCCGCCCAGGTGTCGAAGCACTGGATGAGGTCCGCGCCCGCGCGCTCCTGGGCGCGCGCGTAGGCGACGGTCGCGTCGGTCAGGCGCTCGAGGAGCGCGTGCCACTCGGCCGGCTGCCCGTGCATCAGGGCCCGGGCATGCAGCTGGTCGCGGCTCGGCGCGCCCTCGATCAGGTACGCGGCCAGCGTGAAGGGCCCGCCGACGATGCCGATCACCGCCGCCCGCCCGGCCAGCTCCGCCCGCACGTGGCGGATCGCCTCGAGGACAAAGCCGAGATCGGCCTCAGGGTCGACCTGCCGGAGCGCCGCCACCTCCGCCGCGGACCGGACCGGACGCGGGATCACCGGGCCGCCCGACGTCAGCTCGACCTCCACGCCAATCGCCTCGACGAGCAGCATGATGTCGGCGAAGAGGACTGCCCCGTCGACGCCCAGCGCGTCCACCGCGGCGACCGTCACCTCCGCGCACAGCTCCGGGGTCTTGGCGATCTCCATCACCGAGTGACGCTCGCGGAGCGCGAGGTAGCCCGGGAGCCGCCCGCCCGCCTGGCGCATGAACCAGACCGGCGTCGCGTCGACCGGCTCGCCGCGGCAGGCGGCCAGGAGCCGTTCCGCGCCCGTCATGCCAGCGCCTCGACGGTCACGCCGGCATGGACGAGGTCGACGAGACGGCGGAGCTGGTCCGGGTCCGTCGCCGGCAGCACCCCGTGGCCGAGGTTGAAAACGTGCCCCGGTCGCCCGCCCGCGCGCTCGAGCACCCAGCGTGCCTGCGCCTCGACCTCCGGCCATGGGCCGAGCAGGACGCTCGGGTCGAGGTTGCCCTGGACCGCCCGGTCGCCGACGACGTCCCACGCGTCGTGCAGATCCACGCGCCAGTCCAGACCGATCACGTCGCCGCCCGCCGCTGCGATCGCCGGCAGCAGCCCGGCGCCGCCGGTGCCGAAGTGGATCGCCGGCACGCCGAGACCCGCCAGCCCGTCGAACAGCCGCCGCATCCTCGGCGCGACGTGGCGCGCGTAGTCCCACGGGCCGAGCACGCCGATCCACGAGTCGAAGAGCTGGACCGCCTGGACCCCTGCCGCGACCTGTGCCCGCAGGTACGCGAGCGACAGGTCGACGAGAACGTCCAGCAGCGCGCCCGCCACCTCCGGCTCCGCGTGGAGCAGCCCCTTGAGCGCCGCGGCATCGCGCGACCCGCGGCCCTCGACGAGGTACGAGGCGAGGGTGAACGGCGCGCCGGCGAAGCCGATCAGCGGCACGTCCAGGTCGCGGCGCAGCAGCCGGATCGCCTCGAGCAGGCCCGGCACGGACGCCTCCGGGTCGAACCCTCGGAGCGCCGCGACGTCGGCCGCCGTCCGGATCGGCCGGGCGATCACCGGACCGGTCCCGTCGACGATCTCGACGTCGACGCCGATTCCCGGCAGGGGCGTCGTGATGTCCGCGAAGAGGATCGCGGCGTCGACGCCCAGCCGCCGCACCGGCTGGATCGTGACCTCCGCACAGAGGGCCGGGTCCCGGACGATGTCGGCCAGGGTTGCGTGCCGGCGGATGGCGCGGTACTCCGGGAGAGACCGGCCCGCCTGACGCATGAACCAGACGGGTGTCGCGTCGACTGGCTCCCGCCGGCAGGCTCGCAGGAAGCGGTCGTTCACGCGGCCAGCGCCTCGCCGGCGGCGGCCACGATCCGATCGATCTCCGCGTCGCCGTGGGCGAACCCAGGGAACCACGCCTCGAACTGCGACGGTGGCAGCAGGATGCCGCGATCGAGCATCGCCCCGAAGAAGCGCGCGAAGGCCGCCCGGTCGCTCGCGAGCGCCGCGGCCCCGTCAACCGGCGCGCTCTCCCGGAAGAAGAGGGTCAGGAGCGGTCCGCACCGCCCGATCGCGACTGTCCGACCCGCCGCGGTCGCGGCCTCCTCGAGGCCAGCGGCGAGCCGGTCGACCCGCTCCTCGAGGACGGCATAGCGCTCCGGCACCAGCTCGCGGAGGGTCGCGATGCCGGCCGCCATGACCAGCGGGTGACCGCTCAGGGTGCCCGCCTGGTAGACCGGCCCGACCGGCGCGACCAGCTCCATCAGCTCGCGTCGGCCGCCGTAGGCGCCGATCGGCATCCCGCCGCCGATCACCTTGCCGAGCGTCGTGAGGTCCGGCTCCACGCCGAAGCGGCCCTGCGCGCCACCACGGCCGAGCCGGAAGCCGGTGATCACCTCGTCGAAGATCAGCAGCGCGCCGTCAGCCCGGGTGGCGTCGCGCAGGTGCTGGAGGTAGCCTGGGGCCGGCGCGATGACACCCGCGTTCGCGACGACCGGCTCGACGACGACGGCGGCGATCCTGGCCGGGTGGCGCTCGAACGCCTCGTCGAGCGCGGCCGGGTCGTTGAACGGCAGGACGACCGTCAGCTCCGCCACGCGCGGCGGGACGCCGGCGCTGCCCGGGATCCCGAGCGTCGCCACGCCGGACCCCGCCTCGACCAGCAGGCCGTCCGAGTGGCCGTGGTAGGCGCCGGCGAACTTGACGACGAGCTCCCGTCCCGTGGCCGCGCGCGCCAGCCGCACGGCGCTCATCACGGCCTCCGTGCCGGACGACGTGAACCGGAGGCGCTCGATCGAGGGCATGGCGGCCGTGATCGCCTCGCCGAGCTCGACCTCGAGCGGGTGGGTCGCGCCCAGCGCAAAGCCGTCGAGCGCCGCCGCGCGGACCGCCTCGACCACGGCCGGGTGGGCATGGCCGAGGATCGCCGCGCCCCAGGAGCCGACGAGGTCGAGGTAGCGGTGGCCATTCGCATCGCGGACCCATGGTCCGTCGCCGCCGGTCAGCACCAGCGGCGCCCGGCCGACCGACCCGAACGCCCGGACGGGACTGTTCACGCCGCCCGGGAACAGGACGGCGGCCCGCTCGCGGAGGCCGTCCTGGACGCTCGCAGCGGCCTCGGTGGCTGTCACGCCGCCACCCCGAGCAGCCCGCCGAGCTCCTCGAGCGAGCGGCGCACCGCCAGCAGGATCGGCGTGTCGCGGACGGTCGAGCGGCGCGACTCGGTGCCGCGCAGCTCGCGGACCAGCTCCCCGAACGCGGGCAGGTCGTCCGTCTCGTAGGCGACGATGAAGTCCTGGTCGTCGAGCCCGAACGAGTACGCCAGGGCCTGGCGGACCTGCGGGTAGCCGCGCCCGACGCGCATGTGCTCGTTCATCACGCCCTGCCGCGCCTCCCGCGACTGGAGGTACCACTCGGACGCCTTCGTGAACGGGTAGACGATCAGGTACCGCCCGGCCCCCTCGCCGGTCAGGCCCCGGTCCTGGTCCGTCGGCTTGACGGCGTACTGCGACGGACCGGTGCGGCCGAGGAACGAGTGGGCGACCGTCATCCACCGGCCGAGGCCCGAGGCAAGCAGCCGGGCCGCGGACACCTCGAGCGCGTCGACCGAGTCGCTCGTCCGCCAGAGCACGAGGTCGACCCCGGGCTCGAGCCCAACGCAGGTGAAGACGAGGCTCCCGACGCCGTTCTCCCCCGACGCGCGCTCGGCGTCGCAGAAGGCCGCCATCTCGGCCGCGCGCTCGGCGTCGCCGCGGCGCCGCCACTCGGGCGCCACGCCGAGCGCCAGCACGTGGACGTAGATTCCGTTCGACCCCTCCGTCATCCGGCGTCCTCCCGCAGCCAGGTCGCGAGGTCGGCGGCGGCGTAGGTGATGACGATCCCGGCGCCGGCCCGGACGATCCCGGTCACCGCCTCGAGCATCGCCCGACGTCCGTCGAGCCAGCCGCGCTCGGCCGCGGCGGCGAGCATCGCAAACTCACCCGAGACCTGGTAGGCGGCGATCGGCAGGTCGTACCGGGCGCGCGTGTCGGCGATCAGGTCGAGCTGCGGCATGGCCGGCTTGATCAGCAGGATGTCCGAGCCCTCCTCGACGTCCAGGGTCACCTCGCGGCGAGCCTCGCGGCGGTTCGCGGGATCCATCTGGTAGCCGCGCCGGTCGCCGAAGGTCGGGGCGCTGCCCGCCGCCTCGCGGAACGGGCCGTAGAACGCCGACGCCGCCTTGGCCGCGTAGGCCATGATGGCCGTCTCCGGGAAGCCGGCGGCGTCCAGCCCCTGGCGGATCGCGGCCACCTGGCCGTCCATCATCGCGCTCGGCGCCACCACGTCCGCTCCGGGCGCGGCCTGAGCAACCGCCGTCCGCGCCAGCGACTCGAGCGCCGGGTCGTTGTCGACGTTGCCGTCCGGCGTCAGCGGCCCGCAGTGACCATGGCTCGTGTACTCGCACAGGCAGGTGTCGGCGATCAGG
>JACDAV010000210.1 GCA_013695255.1 Chloroflexota bacterium | reverse complement strand
GGCGACCGGGTCCGCGCACGCCGCACGCCGTCGGCTGAGAATGATGCCGGGATGGCCGACGCCGTCTGGCCGGCCGACCCGATGGCTCCGCGACACCGCGAGCCGGACGGCGCGTGGCGGTTGCGCGTCCTGCTCGCCCCGGCCGAGCTCGCGGCCGGCCAGGCTGTCGACACCGTGATCGGCCGTCGCTGGACCGTGAGCTCGTCGTCGGATCGGATGGGCCTTCGCCTGGACTCGACCGACGGACCGCCAGTCGAGGCTCCCGCGCTCAGCCGGCTCTCGCACGGAGTGACGGCCGGCGCGATCCAGCTGCCGCCGGACGGTCGTCCCGTCGTGCTTGGCGTCGATCACCAGCCGACGGGCGGCTACCCGATCGTCGCGGTCGTGATCGCGGCGGACCAGCCCGCGCTCGGCCAGCTCGCGCCGGGCGACGGCGTCCACTTCGTGGCCATCGGCCGCGCCGAAGCGCGCGCTGCGCTGGCGGCGGATCGGGCCGCATTCGATGCCGCGCGGCGGCAGCTCGGGGCGGACGCCCGGTGGAGCGCGCTGTGGCGCTCGGCCGGGGCCTGACCACGCGCTCGGCCCGTCCGTGTGATCGTTGCAACACGTTCTGGGCGCCCGCGGACCATCCCGACGACCCCACACGTCGAATGTCCGGCATCGTCCCGCCCTGCGACCCCTCGTCCCCAAGCCTGGAGCCAGCCCCAGCCGTGACCGCCGCGACCCGTCGAGTCCAGCGCCGCCCGCGGGGGCGATCCACGCTCGGCCGTATCGCCTTCATCGTCTTCGCCACGATCGCCGCCATGGGAGGCCTGGGCGCGGTGGCGGTCGTCGGCGGCTACATGGCCCTGTCGGCGGACCTCGTCTCCCCCGAGGAGCTCACGAAGTTCCGGCCAGCCGAGGAGTCGATCGTCTACGACCGGACCGGGACCCGCGAGCTCGCCCGGTTCGGCGAGCTCAAGCGCGACATCGTGACGTTTGACGAGATCCCGCCGATCCTCATCGATGCGACGACGGCGATCGAGGACAAGACGTTCTGGACGAACTCGGGCTTCGACCCCGCCGCCATCGCGGCCGCCGGGCTCGACGCGCTGCGCGGCAACGCCCGGGGTGCGTCGACGATCACCCAGCAGCTCGTTCGGGCCCGCCTGCTCGACTCGGACCTCGTCCAGTCGAAGGATCGGACCGTCGAGCGGAAGCTCAAGGAGATCGTCCAGTCGGTCCGCCTGACCCAGTTCTTTCCGGGCCAGAACGGGAAGAAGGAGATCATCGCCGCCTACCTGAACCAGAACTACTACGGCAACAACAGCTACGGCGTGAAGGCCGCCGCCCGGAGCTACTTCGACAAGGAGCTCGAGGAGCTGACCCTGGCCGAGGTGGCGATCCTCGCCGCCCTTCCCCAGTCGCCCTCCAACTACGACCTCGTGCGGAACGCCATCGAGCGCGAGGACGGGACGCTCGTCGTGCCGGCCGACACGGACATCGTCCGGCGCCGGAACCTGGTGCTCGACTTCCTCGCCCAGCCGGACCGGCGCGTGCTGTCCCGGACGGAGTACAGCGCGGCGCAGATCGAGGCCGCCAAGGAGGAACCGGTTCTGGTGGCCGAGCAGACCGACGATCGCTGGGCAGCCCCGCACTTCGTCTGGCAGGTCCGCGACGAGCTCGCCGCGCGCGTCTGCGGGGAGGGCGTCCAGTCCTGCGAGAAGCTCGAGCAGGGTGGCTACCGGATCATCACCACCCTCGACCTCGAGCTCCAGCGCACCGCCGAGCGGTGGGTCCGCCTCGCGGCGCGCGTGCCGCGGCTGGGCGATCCCGAGAAGGCCGCCAGGGGGATCGGGTTCGACACCCTCGAGCCGTGGGTCGAAGCGCTGATCGAGAAGGATCTCAACAACGGCGCCCTGGTCGCCCTCGACTACCAGACCGGCGAGCTGATCGCCTACGTCGGATCGGCGGACTACTACTCGCGGAGCGGCAACGCCAAGTTCCAGCCGAAGTTCGACGTCATCGGCGACGGCTGGCGGCAACCCGGGTCCGCGTTCAAGCCGTTCAACTACCTGACCGGCGTCGACGATCGAACCCTGACGGCGGCCACGATGTTCATGGACGTCGG
>JACDAV010000204.1 GCA_013695255.1 Chloroflexota bacterium | reverse complement strand
CCCGGAATCCGTTCCGGCGCGACTCGACCAGGGTGAGTTCCGGGTCCTGGTCAAGATGCGCGCCCGGCTGACCGCCTACCACTACCGCCATCACCCGTTCGATGTCGTGGGCTGGGACGGGTATCTGTGGCCATTCGCATTCAACATCGCCGACTTCGAGCCGATCACCGGGCGCGTCCACCAGCCGCCGCCGGTCCACCAGACGTTCGCGGCGCGCAACTTCGTGGTCTGCTCGTTCGTGCCGCGCAAGTTCGACTACCACCCGCTGGCGATCCCGGCGCCGTACAACCACTCGAACATCAACAGCGACGAGGTCATCTACTACGTGGCCGGCAACTTCATGAGCCGGCGCGGAGTCGACATCTCGTCGTTCACCCTCCACCCGGCCGGCATCCCGCACGGGCCGCACCCGGGCACGGCCGAGGCGTCGATCGGCAAGGAGGCGACCGAGGAGCTGGCGGTCATGGTCGACACGTTCCATCCCCTTCGCCTGACGAAGCAGGCGGCCGGGATGGAGGACGACCGCTACCCGTACAGCTGGATGCCGCCCGAGGACGCCTCGGCCGAGGCAGACGAGCTCGCCCGCCGCGGCCCGGAGGCGTTCCCGGACTAGCCGGACCCTTCGGTCGGCTTGGAATCCCGGGCTACTGCTGGAACTTCACCGTGGACAGGAACGCCTCGAGAAGCGCTTCCTGATCGGGCCGTCACACCGCGACGACGTGCCTCGTGGCGGCACGAGGCCATCGTCAACAGGTGCGGGCGGGCGTCGAGCCCGGCGGGCTCGACGCTTCCACGCGATGACCGTTCAGGGCAGGCGGTCACCACGCGGCTGCCACGCCGGCGCGAACTGCGGCCCGGCACCGGGAGCGAGGAGGTGCTCAGATGCGCCGTCCTCGTCGATGACATACACAAACCGACCGTCGCTCCGCGCGCTCACGAAGGCGATCAGGGCACCGTCCGGCGACCACGTCGGAGCGAAGTCGTCGTTGTCTGGCGTCGACGTTAGCTGGACGACGTCCGTCCCGTCCGCGTCGATCGCGTAGAGGTCGAACGGACTCTCGCCGACGCCTCCCGCGTACACCAGTCGGGATCCGTCCGGATGCCAGTCCGGGACCTGGTCCTTGGTGACGGCATCGAACGTGAGCTGCCGCTCGTCCGTGCCGTCCGCGTCCATCAGCCAGACCTGGCCGACGCCGGTCCGATAGCTGATGAACGCAATCTTCGAGCCATCGGGCGAGTAAGCCGGGTAGAGATCGTCCGCGCCATCATCGGTCAGCTGGACGAGCCCCGAGCCGTCGGACGCGATCGTGAACACGTCCGCCTGCGACGCTCCGGCGAGGCTACCACCGAACGCGATCCGCGCTCCGGTCGGACTGAAGTCCGGGAACAGCATTCGGCCACCGAGCGATGTGACCTGGTGGCGATCCGTGCCGTTCGCCTTCATCGTCCAGATCTCGAACGCGCCCGACTGCTGGCTGCACCAGGCGATCTGCTTGCCGTCCGCGGAGAACGCCGCACAGGCGTCGAACGCCGGGCCGTCCGTGAGACGCTGGACGGCGACGCCGCTCGGAAGCGCCGAGTAGATGTCGACGTTGCCGTCGATTCGCATTCCGTATGCGATCCGCCCATTCAGGCTTCCGGGAAACGTAGCCAGTCCGGTGACCGGCACTGCGAGCAGCAGCGCACCGGCAAGGAGGGCGGCGATCGCACCGCCGGGACGTAGAGTGATCCTGCGGTTCATCTGGTTCCCTCCACGAGATGTGCGGCAGGGAGCCGCATCTGGCACCAAGGACGAGAGACAATCGCGATCCGTCCCGCCCCACGTCCCGGCGCTCGATGCCTGGTCCGGGTCCCCTTCGCGGCGTGGCCACGGGACGCGGGGACCCGGTTGTTCGTCGCTGTCGGTATGGCCGTGCTTGCCAATCCGACCACACCGTCTGCTCCGCTCCTGGCCCGCCTGCTCGCGGCGTCGGGTGAGGCCGCGACCGAGGAAATTGCCGCCGGTCGCGCGGTCAGCTTCGAGGAGATCTACCGGGCCCACTACCGGGACGTGTACCGCTACGTGCTCGTCATGTCCCACGAGCCGGACGAGGCGGACGACGTCGTCGCCGAGGTCTTCACCCGCGGGTTCCAGGCGTGGCGCGCCGGCCGAGGCCCGGCCGGCCGCCCGCTTCCATGGCTGCTCCTGATCTGCAAGCGTCTGCTTACCGACCGCTGGCGTCGCCGTCGGCTCCTCAGGTGGGTGCGGCTTGCTCCGGCGGATTCCGACTCCGTGCGTCGCGATACGCCTGCCCCGGATGTTGTGGCCGGGGAGCACGAGTTCTGGATGTGGCTCGATTCGCTGGCGCGCTCCCTCCCGGCCCGACAGCGCGAGGTCCTCCTCCTGCGCTACCAGCGCGACCTGACGGACGGGGAGATCGGCGACGTGCTGGGTCTCTCGGAGTCCGGCGTCCGCTCCCTCGCGGCACGCGCCGTTGCCGCCTTACGGCGCCATCCGGAGCTCTGGTCATGACGACATCTGACCGGAACGATCCGGTGGTCGCGGGGTTCGAGCGGCGGCTTGCGGTCGTCGAATCGCTGATCCCGCCCGTGCCTGCGTGGACGACGTCGGACGACCTTGCCGGTCGACGGCTCCGGGTGGTCGCCGGATCGGCCATCCGGGACCGACCGGCGATGCCGCGAGCACGCGATCGTCGCTGGAGCGCGGGGTGGTTTGCCGGTGCAGCGGTCTTGACCGTCGCCGTCGCCGGCGTCGCGCTGATGCTCGCTCCGCCGCCCAGCGGACCGGGTCAACCGTTCGCCTCGCCCACCGCGAGCCCGAGCGCCTCGGTCGACCCGTCGCAGCCGCCGGCGACCGTCCCGCCATCGCTTCGCGGCGACACGCTGCTCGTCCAGGACACCGTCGATGGCAACACCGACCTCTACCTCATGCCGCTCGACGGAACGAGCCGGCTCCGCCTCACCACGGACCCCGCTCCCGACCGGGACGGGGACTGGACACCCGACGGGTCCGAGATCGTGTTCGCAAACGGCGGCGACGGGTCGAGCCGCCTCTACATCATGGGCGGCGATGGGACGGCGAGCCGGCGCTTGGGCGATGACCGATCCGACATCGCAACGTTCGATGCCTACAGCCCGGCCGTCTCGCCGGACGGGCAATCGATCGCCTTCATCCGGTCGATCGAGTCCGAGCGCGGTGAGTTGTGGGTCGTCGGAAAGGACGGCTCAGGTGCACGCAGGCTGATCGGCCCGGATCATCCCTTCATCGCCGATCCTGCGTGGGCGGCCGACGGTCTGTCGATCTACCTGATGGTCGACGACTCGACCGGCGGGCAGATCGAGATCAACCGGGTCGACGTGGCGACCGGGGAGCTGACGCGGCTCGACACCTGCGCCGGCGACGATTCCGGTTTCGCGCTGTCCCCCGACGGGACGCAGATCGTCTACGAGTCGGATTGCGGCGGCGGCCTCTGGATCGCCAACTCCGACTTCACGGACGCGCGGCACTGGTACGGCCTGATGGACAAGGGCTATCCCGTCGACTGGTCGCCGGACGGGCGGTGGGTTACCTACGCCCCGCCCGGACAGCTGCAGCTGCTCGACACGACCGTCACGGACCCGACCGCGGTGCTCCTCGAACCGGCTGAGCGGCCGCGTTGGCGGCCGCGGCCCGTTCCATAGCGGACGAAGGAGTCATGCCATGACCGGCCGGGTCGCGATGGTGATGCTTGTCGCGCTGTTGGCGGGATGCTCGACCGGCGCCGTGTCCCCGCGGCCGTCAGCCACCGAACCGTCCGTGGCGCCCGTCGCGTCGACTGCGCCCACGGCCACGGCCGTTCCGTCGGTCACGGACACTCCGCGACCGACCGCCACCCCGGCCGCCGTTTTGCGGGAGATCGACGTCCGCGACGCGGGCTGGGCGATGACGCTGGCGGGCGGCGCGCTGTGGGTGCAGGTCGATCCGCCGACGGATGCGATCGTCCGGATCGACGTGGCGAGCGGTGCGGTCGTGCCGGCAATCGCGGGCGGGCACCGCGCGAGAGCCGGCGCCGAAGGCCTCTGGGCGGTGGGCGACGGCTTCCTGATCCGCGTCGACCCTGCGACCGGTCGCGAGATCGGTCGAGCCGAGGTCCAGGGTGCCTTCGCCCTTCACGACGGATTCGTGTGGGTCCTGGACGACGACGGCATCCACCGGGTCGACCCGGCGACCGGAAAGGTGACGCACACGATCAACCGCGATCCGGCCGTGTGCGAGGACACCAAGGACCTGGCGATCGGGTTCGATGCAGCGTGGATCGCGTGCAAAGGCGGCTTCGTCGACCGCGTCGACCTGGCCGAAGGCAGCGTGACGGAGATCGCGACCGCGCGCGGGAGCCACACGCTGCTGATCACGGAGGACGCCGTCTGGGTCACGAACTACGAGGCCGGATCAACGTCGCGGATCGACCCTGCGACGAACGCCGTTCGGACGATCCACGGGGTCGGCAGCGGCATCGGAATCACCGAGGGCGGCGGTCTGGTCTGGGTCGCAACCAACAGCCAGATCGTGGGCCTGCGTCCGGACGGAGACGAGGCCCAACGGATCTCCGTGCCCGGCGAGCGGTTCTGGTACGACCTCGTCTGGACGGAGGAGGGCATCTGGGGTTCGACAGCTGGCGCAGCGGTGTATCTCATCGACGTGCCCTGAACAGGTATCTGCGTCCGTCGGGTTGCCCGTGGTACAAGGACGACACGCCCTCGCAGCCAGCCCGAACGATGAGACGCCAGATCGCCGACCGCCTGCCACGAGCCGCGAGCCGCATCTTCGGCATCCGTGCCGACCACGCCCTCCTGGCCGTCGGTGGCGCGTTGATGGCCGTCGGCTCCGTCTTGCCGTGGATCCGCGGCTCCACGCGGCTGAACGGCTACCTTGACTGGACCGGCCTCGATGACACCGGCGAGGGCGCGATGCTGATCGGGGCGGTGGTGCTGCTGGCGATCTGGGTCCGCTGGCGCCGCAACTGGGAGGAGCTCGGATCACGGGCCCGTCTGGCGCCCTTCGTGATCCTGGTCGCCTGCGCGTTGCTCTGGCTCATCGCCTTCCGCAAGACGCTCTATCTCAGCTGGTTCGAGCTCGCCGTCGGCGCCCGTCCGCAGCCCGGTCTGCTGATCGCCGGACTCGGTGTCGTCGTCGCCCTGGCCGGCAGCGTCCTCGTCGCGCTCGATCCTGCCGGCCTGACGGGTGGTCCCGGCGGCGCGCGCGACGACAGACGTCGAAGCGGCGCCGGAGGAGAGGGCACCGCTTCGGGTCGGATCCAGCGGGGAGGAGGAGCGCCGCCGG
Organism: Chloroflexota bacterium; assembly: GCA_013695255.1. Classification (GTDB taxonomy): domain Bacteria; phylum Chloroflexota; class Limnocylindria; order Limnocylindrales; family CSP1-4; genus JACDAV01. The sequence continues at coordinate 8,657 of JACDAV010000204.1, read as the reverse complement.
ACCCGGACGAGTATTCCGTCGTGGCTCGCGTCGATCGACTCAGTGGGCGGGACGACGACGAGGGCGGCGGCGGTCCCGCTCGAGGCTGACCAGCGCGACGTTCGTCGTCACGAGGCGTCCTCATGGGCGTCCGACGTGGACGCTACAGCACGTCTGAGTCGGCGAGGCGGTCGATCGGTTCGATCCTGCGTGTCCGCCGCGCGTCCGGAGCGCAGCGCGGTCATCATGGCCGCGTGCCCGCCCGATCCGACATCCGCGCCCGCGTGGGGGCCGGCGAGACGCTCTTCGGGGCGTTCGTCGGGCTCGGCGCGCCGCCCGCGGCGGAGATCGTGGGCCGGGCGGGCTTCGACTGGGCGATCGTCGATCTCGAGCACGGCTTCGGCACCGAATCCGAGCTGCTCGCGCATCTGCACGCCCTCGAGGCGACGGGCACGGCGGCACTGGTGCGGCCGCAGTCGACCGAACGGCTCCGCATCGGCCGAGCGCTCGACCTGGGCGCGGCCGGGGTGATGGTCCCTCGGCTGGAGACGCCCGACGAGGTCCGGGAGGCCGTCTCGTACCTGCGCTTCCCGCCGGCCGGGGTCCGGGGCGTCGCGCTGCTGACGCGCGGCGGGGGGCTGGGGCAGATCGCGCACGCCGAGGTCGCGGGGATCAACGACGGGACCGTGGGGATCTTCCAGGTCGAGTCCGGTCGCGCCGTCGAGAACGCCTCCGAGATCGCGAGGATCGACGGCGTGGACGTGCTGTTCGTCGGTCCGGCGGATCTCTCGCACAGCATGGGGATCCCCGGGCAGTTCGCGGCCCCGGCCTTCCGCGACGCACTGTCGGCCGTCGTCGCCGCCTGCGAGACAGCCGGGAAGGCGGCCGGCATCCTGCTCTACGGCACGGCGGCGTTGCGCGACCACCTCGAGCTCGGGTTCCGGTTCGTGGGACTCGGCTCCGACGCCGGATGGGTCGGCGACGGAGCCCGCGCGGCGGTCGCGGCGGCGGCCGGAATGCGCGAAACCTCGGCGGCCCGAACGCGCGAGACCTCGGCCGCCGGCGAGTAGGCCGCCCGGCCAGCCGTTCGCCGGCGTTCACTCGTCGGGCAGACGGACCGCGGCGCGCGGCCGCCCCAGCGCCGACGGCCCGGTCTGGGCAAGGACGACGCCGCCAATGATGAGCGCGCCGCCGAGGAGCTGGACGGAGCCGAGCCGTTCCCCGAACAGGACCGAGGCCAGGGCGATCGTCCAGATCGGCTCGACGGTGCTGACGAGCGCGGCCTGCGCGGCGCCGATCCGGCGCGTGCCCGCGTAGAAGGTCTGGATCGCCACGAACGTCGCGACCACCCCGACGCCGATCAGCCCCGGCCACGCCGCGGCGGGGATCGCCGCCGGCAGCACCTCCCGCCCCAGGGCCAGCGCGGAAACCCAGTAGGTCGTCGCGGTGGCGCCGATCATCACCGCCGTGACGACCGCGGCATCGGTGCCGGGCGCGGATGCCTCCACCGGCGTGGCGGGCCCGTCGACTCGATCTTCCGCCGGCCGCTCACCGGCGAACCGGGCGGACAGCACGATCCAGCCCGTGTAGATCACCGGCGACGCGATCATCAGGGCGAGTCCGAGCGCCGGTGGCGCGGTGCCGGCCGGGATCCCGCCCACGGCCAGGCCCACGCCGAGGAGCGCGAGCCCGAGCGCCGCCCAGGCTCGCCTGCCCTCGAGCCGCTGCCCGAACCGCCACGTCACGACCGCCACGAGCGCCGGGTAGATGTAGACGATCAGGGCTGCGAGCGAGGCCGACACGGTCTCGAGACCCGCGTAGTAGGTGGCGGAGTTGCCGGTGTAGAAGACGCCCAGCCCGATCGACACGAGCGTCGCCCGCCGGCCGAGCCGTCGCAGGCCCGCCCGGCGGGCGTCGGAGGCGAGCAGCCACGACCAGGCGAGGAGCGCCCCGAGGCCGAAGCGCCACGCGCTCAGCACGTGCCAGTCGACGCCCGCTGCGTAGACGGGCTTCGCGAACAGCGGCCCGGAGCCGAACGCGCAGGCCGACACGACGATCAGCGCGATCCCGACGGCACGGCGGCGCTCCACCGCGCGGAGGCTACCAGCGGCGCCTCCGCGCGGTCCGCCGGTCCGCCAACCCGCCGCGTGGACCTGCGATGCTGCGGGCCTCCGGACCCGTCAGCGCCCGATCGGCTCCTCCGGCTCGATCGGGTTGCTGCCGTCGCGCAGCTCACCGTCCTGCGGGAAGCGCCCCGTCTCGGCGGCTTCCTCCGTCACGCGTCGGGCAGCGACCTCGCCAGGGGAGCCGGCCTCGCCGCGGCCGTCCGGGCCGTCGCCCGGCTCCGGTTTCGGCTCCCAGCGGCTCCGCGTCGGGTCGGTCAAGCGCCGTCCTCGGGGCTCTGGACGCGCGGCTCGCCACTGCGCTGGCCATGCTCGCTCTGGTCGCCGCCCTGGCGCGGGACGAACCCGCGGTCGGTCTCCTTGCGCTCGGACTTCTTCGACTCCTGGTGGCCGCTGCCGCGTGGCCCGGATGCCTTCCCGTAGCGCGCGCTTCCGCCTCGAGCCGACTTGTCGGGGTCCCGGTTGCTCCTGTCGCTGTCGCTCATGGCACGATGGTGCGGCGCGCGGGTTTGCGCCCGTGATCCGGCTCTGCCGGCGACCGTTGCAGCCGCGTGGCGCACCTCGCTGGCCAACGCTCCGGCGGGGGCGCGAACGTGAACGGGCTACACTTGAGCACGTGACACAACTCAGTGAGCGCGACGTCGCGGCGCGCGTGCCGGCCCTTGCCCAGGCGCCCCTCAAGGTCCTCCACCGCCGGGATCCCGTGACCGTGCCGCCCGGCGCCACCCTGCGCGACTGCGTCACCGCGATCCAGCGAACCGGGACCGGCGATTCGGTCTTCGTGACGGAGCCGGACGGCCGGCTCACCGGTGTCCTGACCGAGCGCGACATCTTCGCCCGACTGGTCGGCGGCGACGTGGAGCCGATCGACCTCGACCAGCCGGTCGAGCGCCTGATGACGACGAAGCCCCAGCACCTCCATCTCGAAGAGACCGTCGGCGACGCGCTGAAGCTGTTGCAGACCGGGCGCTACCGGAACATCCCGCTGCTCGACGACACGGACCACCTCGTCGGCGTCGTCCGGCCTCAGGACATCCTGAAGTACCTCGCCGAGGCGTTCCCCGAGGAGCTTCTCAACCTGCCGCCCCGCCCACACCAGCAGATGGAGCAGCCCGAGGGCGGATGACGACCGAGACGAGACCAGCCGAGCCCGAGGTTCGCGACCTCGAACGCGTCACCATCCGCTTCGCCGGGGATTCCGGCGACGGCATGCAGCTGACCGGCACCCAGTTCACGCGAACCGCGGCTGTCTTCGGCAACGACATCAGCACGCTGCCGGACTTCCCGGCCGAGATCCGCGCCCCGGCCGGCTCGCTGCCCGGTGTCTCCGGCTTCCAGATCAGCTTCTCGAGCTCGGACATCCACACCCCGGGCGACGCGCCGGACGTGCTGGTGGCGATGAACCCGGCGGCGCTCAAGACCAACGTCGGCGACCTGCCGCCCGGCGGCGCGCTGATCGTCAACAGCGACGCCTTCACCCAGCAGAACCTGAACAAGGCGGCCTACGCATCGAACCCGCTGACGGACGGGTCACTCAAGCCGTACACCGTCTTCGAGATCCCGATCTCGACGCTCAACGAGCGGTCGCTCGAGGGGCTCGACATGACCTCGAAGCAGAAGGACCTGACCAAGAACTTCTTCGCGCTCGGGATCATGTTCTGGCTGTACGAGCGGAGCATGGACCCCACGCTCGCCTGGATCGAGGACAAGTTCGGCAAGCGGCCGGCGATCGCCGACGCGAACCAGCGCGCCCTGAAGGCCGGCTACGCCTTCGGCGAGACGACCGAGATCTTCCACACCCACTACCGGGTCGCCCCGGCCAACCTGGGCCCCGGCACGTATCGCAACATCACCGGTAACGAGGCGACGGCGCTGGGCTTTCTGGCCGCGTCGAAGCTCGCCCACAGACCGCTGTTCTACGGCAGCTACCCGATCACGCCGGCCTCGGACATCCTCCACCAGCTTTCCGGCTACAAGAACTTCGGGGTCAAGACGTTCCAGGCCGAGGATGAGATCGCGGCCATCGGAGCGGCGATCGGCGCCAGCTACGGCGGCGCCATGGGCCTGACCGCGAGCTCGGGGCCGGGCATCGCCCTCAAGAGCGAGGCGCTCGGGCTGGCGATCATGGTCGAGCTGCCCCTCGTCGTCGTCGACGTCCAGCGCGCCGGCCCGTCGACCGGGATGCCCACCAAGACGGAGCAGGCGGACCTCCTCCAGGTGCTGTTCGGGCGCAACTCGGACTCGCCGATCCCCGTTGTCGCCCCGGCCACGCCGGCCGAGTGCTTCGATTACGCCATCGAGGCCTGGCGGATCGCGCTCAAGTACGTGACACCGGTCGTCTACCTGTCAGACGCGTTCCTCGCCACCGGCGCCGAGCCATGGCGGATCCCCGAGCTGTCAGACCTGCCGCAGATCGGCGTCGAGAACTGGACGGACAAGGCGACGTTTCAGCCGTACGCTCGCGACCCGGAGACGCTGGCCCGCCGATGGGCCGTGCCCGGCACGCCCGGCCTCGAGCATCGCGTCGGCGGTCTGGAGAAGGCGGACATCACCGGCAACGTCAGCTACGACCCGGAGAACCACCACCGGATGCAGCTCCTCCGGCACGAGAAGGTGGCGCGCATCGCCAACGACATCCCGGCGCTGGAGACCCATGGCCCGACGAGCGGTGACCTGCTCGTCCTCGGCTGGGGCTCGACCTATGGCGCGATCCGCTCCGCGGTGGAGCGACTGCAGGCCGAGGGCCGAAGCGTCGCCCACGCCCACCTGCGGCACCTCAACCCGTTCCCGCGCAACCTGGGGGACGTGCTGACGAGCTATCGGCGGGTGCTCATCCCGGAGGTCAACCTGGGCCAGCTGCTGATGCTCATCCGCGCCCGCTACCTGGTGGACGCGGTGGGCTATGACAAGGTCCGGGGCAGGCCGTTCCGGATCGCCGAGATCCACGAGGAGGCCGAGCGAATCCTCGGGTCGCTGGCGTCGCGGAGCTCCGCCTCGAACATCGGAGGGCGAGCGGCCGATGACCGATGAGGCTGCCAGCATGACGGACCCGACGAACGGGCACGAGCCGGCCCAGCCCGCGCTCAGCCCGGAGAACGCCGAGATCATCAAGCTCACCCGGAAGGACTTCGTGTCCGACCAGGAGGTCCGCTGGTGTCCCGGCTGCGGCGACTACTCGATCCTGGCCCAGACCCAGAAGGTCATGCCGGACTTCGGCTACCCGAAGGAGAAGATCGTCTTCATCTCCGGGATCGGCTGCTCCGGCCGGCTGCCGTACTACATGAACACCTACGGCTTCCACACCATCCACGGCCGCGCCCCAACCCTGGCAACGGGCCTCAAGGCCGCGCGGCCGGACCTGATGGTCTGGGTCATCACGGGCGACGGTGACGCGCTCTCGATCGGCGGCAACCACGTCCTGCACTCGATGCGCCGCAACGTCGACCTGAAGATGATCATGTTCAACAACCGGATCTACGGGCTGACCAAGGGCCAGGCGTCGCCGACCTCGGAGTTCGGGAAGCGCACGAAGTCGACGCCGGTGGGCACGGTCGACACGCCGATCGTGCCGCTCACGATCGCTCTTGCGGCGGAGGCGTCGTTCGTCGCCCGCTCCGTCGACACGCACACGGAGCACCTCCAGCAGACGTTCAACCGAGCGGGGTTCCACAAGGGCTCGGCGTTCGTCGAGGTCCTCCAGAACTGCAACATCTTCAACGACGGCGCCTTCCGCGACTTCACCGACCGGGAGGTCCGCGAGGACCGCATGCTCGTGCTCGAGCACGGCAAGCCGATGATCTTCGGCAAGGACCGCAACAAGGGGATCCACCTGCGGGGCCTCCATCCCGAGGTCGTCACGATCGGCGAGGATGGCGTGACCGAGGCCGATCTGCTCGTCCACGACGAGCAGGCCGAGGAGCCGTACCTGGCGCTCATGCTGTCGAGGATGTTCTGGCCGGACTTCCCGGTGCCCGTCGGCGTCTTGCGGGCGGTTCCGCGCCCCACCCACGACCAGCTCATCGAGGACCAGCTCACGGCCGCCGTCGCCGCCGGGGGCGAGGGCGACCTCGAGAAGGCCCTCTTCAGCGGCGAGACCTGGACGGTCGAGTAGCCACCACCCGGAGGTCGCATGCTCTGCCCGGTCTGCCGGCACGACAACTTCGAGGGCGAGGACAACTGCGCCAACTGCGGAGCGGACCTGCGCGCCTCGGACATCCCGGCCCAGGCGGTGGACTACCGCGGCCCGCTGCTCGGCGAGCACCTCGACGAGCTCGAGCCCGCGAAGCCGATGGTCCTGGACGCCGGCTCGGACGCCATGGAAGCCATCGCCCGGATGCACGCCGAGGCCGTCGACTGCGTGCTCGTCACCGACGGCGGCCGCCTGGTCGGGATCTTCACCGATCGCGATGCGGTATTGAAGGTCGCCGGCCGGACGAGCGCCCGCTCGCTGCGCGACGTGATGACCAGGGACCCGGTCGTGCTCCGCCACGACGACCCGATCGCGGTCGCCATCCACAAGATGGCCGTGGGCGGGTTCCGCCACATCCCGATCGTCGACGGGCGCAACCTGCCGACCGGTGTCGTCTCCGCGCGCGACGTCTTCCGGCACATCGCCGCGCAGCTGGGCTGAGGTGGCCGCCGCGCCCGTCGTCGCCGTCCTCGCCGACGACCTGATCTGGGGCACGCGCCTGCGCGACCAGGTCCGCGCGGCCGGCGCGGAGCCGATCCACGTCCGTGACGCGGCCGCCTTCCAGGCACGCCTGGCGGGTGCGGACGCCGTCATCGTCGACCTGACGGCGCGGGCGTACGACGGCGTCGCGGCGATCCGCGCGGCGGCCGCGATCGGCGTCCCGGTCCTGGCCGTGGGACAGCACGACGATCTCGAGCTTCGAAAGCGAGCTTTGGCGGCCGGCGCGGCTCGGGTCCTCGCCTACCGCAAGCTGTTCGAGGACGGACCGGCGACGATCGGGGCCTGGCTGGCCGCCCTGGCGCCCGCGGCCCGGTGATCCCGGCCCACCGCTACGCGGAGCGGCTGGCGCGGCTGGCAGCCGTCGCGCGCGCCGGTGGCGTTGATGCCGTGCTCGTCGCCGTCGGGCCGGACCTGGAGTACCTGACCGGCTACCGGGCGATGCCCCTCGAGCGGCTGACGATGCTCGTCGTCGCCCCGGACGAGGCGCCCGTCCTCGTCGTCCCCCGCCTGGAGCGCGCGGCGGCAGAGGCCGCGCTGCGCACGGACGTCCGGATCGCCACCTGGGACGAGACGGAGGACCCGTACGAGCTCGCGCTCGGGGACGTGGGGACCGGCGGAGCGGCGCCGTCGCTGCTGGCCGTCTCGGACCGGCTGTGGGCGAGCCACCTGCTGCGGTTCCAGGCGGCCCGGCCCGGTGCTCGCTTCGCGCCGGCGTCGAGCGTGCTGCGCGAGCTCCGCATGGTCAAGGACGAGGACGAGATCGACCTGCTCCGCCGGGCCGCCCACGCCGCGGACCGGGTCGTGACGCGGATCGCGGCAGGCCCGCTGGTCGGCCGGACGGAGGTGGACGTCGCGCGCGAGGTCCGCGAACGCCTGATCGAGAATGGTCACCAGGAGGCGCACTTCGCGATCGTCGGCTCCGGGCCGAATTCGGCCTCGCCGCACCACGAGGCATCGGAGCGGGTGATCCGGGCCGGTGAGCCGATCGTCCTCGACATCGGCGGCACCCTCGATGGCTACGGCAGCGACATCACGCGCACGATCTGGGTAACCGGGGGCGACCCGGCGAACGGCCCGGACGAGGCGTTCCAACGGCTGTTCGGGCTGGTGCGCGAGGCGCAGGCCTCGGCGACGGCGGCAGCTTGGCCGGGAACGCCGGCCGAGCAGGTGGACGCCGTGGCGCGCGGGATCATCGAGGCCGGCGGCCATGGCCGGTACTTCATCCACCGGCTGGGGCACGGGATCGGCCTCGAGGGTCACGAGGAGCCCTACCTGGTGGCCGGCAACAGCGAGCCGATCGAGGCCGGCCATGCGTTCAGCATCGAGCCCGGGATCTATCTCGAGGGGCGCTACGGCGTGCGGATCGAGGACATCGTTGTCTGCGGCCGCGATGGACCGATCGTCCTCAACGAGGCCCCGCGCGAGCTCTACGTGGTGGACGGCTGAGCCCGGCCTCCAGCCAGGCACCCTGCCGGGCCGGTGCCCTGGAGTATCATCCGGGCAACAGTGGCCGCCAGGCCGCCCGCCCGATAGCGGCTCGGACATGAACGTGACTCACCCGCGGCGGCCCCTCGCCGCGCCATACGCCGAGGCCCACAACCGGCCGGCTGCCCGATGAGCCGGCGCTCGCATCATCGCGCTGCCCGCGGCGCCCGACCGCTGTCCGCCGAGGTGGCGATGCCCGAGGGCCAGCCCCGTCCCGCCTCGCGCCCGCCTCGCCCCGTGGCCGCGGAACGACCGACGGTCGGCCCGCCCGCTCCGCTCTCGATGGCCGTGGAGGATCTGCCCGCCGAGCCGTTGGCCGCCGCGCCGCCTCTCACCGCATCGGCCATGCTCGCGCCGCCGGGACGCCCGCAGCCCGATGC
>JACDAV010000196.1 GCA_013695255.1 Chloroflexota bacterium | reverse complement strand
GTTCCGTCGTACTCGTTGGTCACGAAGTAGACGAGCTCGAGCGGCTCGAGGGCGAGAAACCCGTGAGCGACGCCGGCCGGGATCACGACCCACTCGTCCGGGCCGAGCTCCCGGGTCTCGAGCCCCGGCCGGGCCTGCCCGGCGAGCATCGGCCGGACGTCGACGAGCGCCACCCAGGCGCGGCCGGAGGCGACGAGCCATCGATCCAGCTGGCGGCGGTGGAAGTGGAGGCCGCGGAGCACGCCGGCCACGGATGTCGACAGGTTCGCCTGGACGTACGCGGGCGCGATGCCGGGAGGGGAGCCCGTGTCGGCGGGGTCGAGCGCGGTCTCGTCCGTCGCGCGCCAGATCTCGCGCAGGGCGCCCCGGTCATCAGCGTGGCGGACGACCGCGCCGTAACGGACGCCCGGGAGCAGCGAGGGCGGGCGTTCCGTCGCGCCGCTCATCGGGCGGCCGCCGCGCGCTGGCGCAGGAGCGTCGGCAGATAGTCAGCCAGCGCCTGCTGCCACGGACGCATCGGCTCCCCGGACGGCAGGGGCGTCGGTGCCAGCACCGCCCGGAGGGGCGGGCTGGAGGCGCGCGTCCAGGTGGCGGCCGGAACCTCCTCGATCGCGGCCGCGACGCGCGCCTGGCGGAAAAGCTCGCGCGCCCAGCCGGCTCGCGAGGTCACGCCGCCGTTCACGAGGTGGTGGATGCCGCCGACGTCGCCGTCGCTGACCAGCTCGATGATCGCCTCGGCGAGATCGTGGGTGTAGGTCGGCGAGCCGTGCTCGTCGCCGACCACCCGGAGCGGCTCCCCCGCGTCCCGCGCCCGCTCCGCGGCAGCGAGGATCCTGGCCGGAAAGTCGTTGCCCGGCGGCCCGAACAGCCACGACGTCCGGGCGATTCCGAGCCGCGCCTGAGCCCCCGCGTACGCTCCGGCGGCCGTTCGCTCGCCCTCGAGCTTCGAGGCCCCGTACGGATTGATCGGCCGCGGCTCGTCGTCCGGCGCATACGGGGTCGATCGTTCGCCGTCGAACACCTCGTTCGTCGACACGACGACGAGGTCGACGCCGGCCGTCGCGCAGGCCCGGGCGAGGACGCCCGTCGCCGTCGCGTTCCGGGCGAACGCCAGGTCAGGGTCGCGGGCGCAGCCATCCACGTCCGTCCAGGCGGCGGCGTGGATCACCAGCTCGGGACGGTCACCCCGGATGAGCGCTGCGGCGGCCTCCGGCGCGTCGAGGTCGAAGTCCGCGCGGGTCCAGGCGATCGGCCCCGAGAGGCCGGTGAACGGGGCCTCCGCCAGCGCGGCGACCAGGGCGCGGCCGAGCCGCCCGCCGGCGCCGGTCACGGCCACTCTCATTCCCGCGCCGCCTGAGCGGAGCCGGCGAGCCGGGCCCCGTACTGCCGCTCGTAGTAGGTGTCCCAATCGCCGGAGCGGGCAGCCCGCCACCAGGCCTCGTTCGCCTGGTACCAGTCGACGGTCGCCGCCAGACCCGTCTCGAAGGACATCCGGTTCCGCCAGCCGAGCGCGCGCAGCTTCGTGCCGTCGAGGGCATAGCGCCGGTCGTGCCCCGGGCGGTCCTCCACCCGCCGCACCAGCGACCACGGCTTGCCGAGCAGGTCCAGGAGCCGCTCCACGACCTGGCGGTTCGGGAGTTCGGCCTCGCCCGGCACGTTGTAGACCTCGCCGGCCCGGCCGAACCTGAGCACGTGCTCGACGGCGCCGGCGTGGTCCGCCACGTGCAGCCAGTCGCGGCGCTGGAGGCCGTCCCCGTAGAGCGGCAGCGGCCGGTCGTCGATCGCGTTGGTGATGAACAGCGGGATCAGCTTCTCGGGGTGGTGGTACGGGCCGTAGGTGTTCGAGCCGCGCGTCACGACCACGTCCAGACCGTGGGTCACGTGATAGCTGCGGGCCAAGATCTCCCCCGCCGCCTTGGCGGCCGAATAGGGAGAGCGGGGCTCCAGCCGGTCGCCCTCCCTCGAGTGGCCGGTCTCGACGGACCCGTAGACCTCGTCCGTCGACACCTGCAGGAAGCGGGGCGCGGCGGGTCGCTCCCCGCCGGCGGCTCGAGCGGCCTCGCGGCGGCAGGCCTCGAGCAGGACGTGGACGCCGATCACGCCGGTGACGAGGAACGCCTCCGGGTCATGGATCGAGCGGTCGACGTGGGATTCGGCCGCGAAGTTGACGACCGCTTCGGCGTCCGCCACGAGCGGCCCAACCACCGCGGGGTCGGCGATGTCGCCGACCACGAAGCGGAGCCTGCCCGCCTGCTCGGCGTCCGCCTCGACCGGGGCGAGGTTGGCCCGGTTGCCGGCGTAGGTCAGCTTGTCGATGACCGTGATTTGCGTGCCGTCACGCCGGCCGAGGATGTCGCGGACGAAGCACGAGCCGATGAACCCCGCGCCGCCGGTGACGAGCAGGTGGCTGCCGGGCCCGAAGCGCCCGTCGGCGCGGTCTGCTCCCTCTTCGGTCACGCGAGCGGCCGCTCGACCGGCGGGGCGAGCAGTCCGCCCCGGTCATCCTCGGCGGCGAGCTCCGCGGCGCGGAGCAGCGACGGCACCGTGCCGGCGTCCGTCCAGTGACCCTCGTAGACGCGCGTGTAGAGGCCGGCGGGGATGTAATGGTTCAGCACGTCGGTGATCTCGAACTCGCCGCGGCCGGAGGGCGCGAGGTGATCGATCACCTCGAACGCGTCCGGGCGGAGGAAGTACACGCCGATCGGGATCAGGTTCGACTTGGGATGCTCCGGCTTCTCCTCGAAACCCACCACGTTGCCCTGGTCGTCGAGCTCGGCGACCCCGAAGCGCTCCGGGTCGGGAACCCGGTAGAGGAGCGTCCCGGCGCCCCACCGCCCGGCCCGGAACTCACGGGCGCACTCGGCGAGGGCCGGCCCACGCAGGATGTTGTCGCCGAGCACGCAGCAGAACGGCTCGTCGCCCACGAAGTCGCGGGCAAGCCCGATCGCGTGCGCGATGCCCAGCGCACCGCGCTGGTAGCGGTAGGTCAGATCGAGCCCGAAGTGCGATCCGTCGGCCAGGAGCTCCACCACCTCGCCGACGCTCTTGCCGCCGAGGACGACCATCACCTCGCGGATGCCCATGCCGGCCAGCGTGTCGATCGGGTAGTAGATCATCGGCCGGTCGTAGATCGGCAGCAGGTGCTTGTTGGTCACGATGGTGAGCGGGTACAGCCGTGTCGCCGTGCCACCGGCGAGGATGATGCCTTTCATCGCCGGAGAGCGTAGCAGCGCCGCAGACGGGCGCGGCATCGGTCGCTGCTCGGCGCAAGTGGCGTTGGCCTCCCCGCGGCGC
>JACDAV010000189.1 GCA_013695255.1 Chloroflexota bacterium | reverse complement strand
CCCGCGCCAAGGACGGCCTCGGCGGTGGAGACGGTGAGGCCCAGCCCGCCGGCCAGGTTCTCGCCGTTGGCGGTGACGAAGTCGATGCCACGCTCCTCGCGCAGCTTCGGGAGGCAGCGCTCGATCGCCTGACGGCCGGGCTTGCCAATGATGTCGCCGATCATGAGGATCCGGCAGGCGCCCGGCGGTCGCGGCGCGTTGCCGTTGGGCGGGTTACCGAGGCGGGTGCGCCCGATCGGGCCGCCCGTGCTCGCCGCCGGACGGCCCGTGCCTGCTGCCGAGCTCGCGCCTACTTCGCGTACTCCACGGCCCGCGTCTCGCGGATGACGGTGACCTTGATCTGGCCCGGGTAGGTCAGCTGCTCCTCGATCTTGCGAACGATGTCGCGCGCCAGGCGGGTCGCCGTGAGGTCGTCGATCTCCTCGGGCCGGACGAGGATCCGGACCTCGCGACCGGCCTGGACGGCAAATGACTTCTCGACGCCGGAAAAGCTCTCGGCGATCGCCTGGAGATCCTCGAGCCGCTTGACGTAGGTGTCCATCGCCTCTCCGCGGGCGCCGGGTCGGGAGGCGCTGATCGCATCGGCGATCTGGACGATCGGCGCCTCGACGCAGGCGTAATCGACCTCCTGGTGGTGGGCCGCGATGCCATTGATCACCTTGAACGGCAGGTTGTGGCGCTGGGCGATCTGCGCCCCGATGGCGGCGTGCGGACCCTCCACCTCGTGGTCGACCGCCTTGCCGATGTCGTGGAGCAGGCCGCCCATCTTGGCGATCGTGATGTCCGCGCCGACCTCGGCCGCGATGACGGCCGCCAGCCGGCTCGTCTCGACGACGTGATTGAGCACGTTCTGCCCGTAGCTGGTCCGGTACTTCAGCCGACCGAGCAGCTTGATGATCTCCGGCGGGAGCCCGGGCACGCCGGCGTCGTAGGCAGCCTGCTCGCCGGCCTGGCGGATGACGAGGTCGACCTCTGCGCGCGCCTTGGCCACGACCTCCTCGATGCGCCCCGGATGGATCCGGCCATCGCTGATCAGCTTGGTCAGCGACAGCCGTGCGACCTCCCGGCGGACCGGGTCGAAGCCGGAGACGATCACGGTCTCGGGGGTGTCGTCGATGATCAGGTCCACGCCCGTGGCCTGCTCGAGCGCCCGAATGTTGCGGCCCTCGCGGCCGATGATCCGACCCTTCATCTCGTCCGAGGGCAGGTGGATCACACTGACCGTGTGCTCCGCGGTGTGGTCCGCGGCGACGCGCTGGATGGCGGTCACAATGACGTCGCGGGCCTTCTCGTGGGCTTCCTCGCGAGCCTTGCGCTCGATCGCCCGGGCGAGCTTCACCGCGTCGTGCTCGGCTTCCTCGCGGACCTCCTCGAGCAGCATCGCCTTGGCGTCCTCGGCGGACAGGCTGCTGACCAGCTCGAGGGCGGCCACGTGATCCTGGTGCGCCTTGGCGAGCTCCTCCCGGGTGCGATCGAGATCCCGCTCACGCTCGAGCAGCTTCCGATCGCGTTGCTCGAGCATGTCCGTGCGCTGGTCGAGCTGCTCGTCGCGCTGAAGGAGCCGGCGCTCGAACGCCTGGAGCTCCGAGCGCCGGCTGCGGGCCTCTTCCTCGGCCTCACGCAGGAGCCGGATCTTCTCTTCCTTGGCCTCGAGGATGAGGTCCTTCTGGCGGGCGCGAGCCTCGGCCTCGATCCGGCGGGCCTCGACCGAGGCGGACTTCATCCCCTGCGAGGCCCACATGCTCCGCACGAGCATGCCGGCGATGACCCCCGCGACGAGCGCCACGAGGGCGATCGCGACGGCGACCGGTGTCTCCATCTTCACTTCCTCCCGTCCGGTCGGCGGTGACGACGGCCGACCGGAGGTCATGCGTGCTGTTCGGGCGACGCGCACCGCCTGACGGGGGCCGGGGCGGCTGGGCTCGGATGGGCCCGGCCCGGCGGACGATTGCGCGGCTCGGCCGGCGGTGGCCCGGAGGTCCGACCGTCGGTATCCGCGTAGCCTACTACGGTCGACTGCTCCGGTCGCCCTCGGGCCGCGGGCGCGGTTTGCCGCGGCCCTCGGGGTGGCGGTGCCCCGGGCAGAAGTGGAGGTGCTGGTATCTGGTCGAGGCGGCCGTTCCTGCGCCGCTCAGAACTGGCACTGCTGGTCGTGCGGCTGGTGGACCTGCGCCGCCCGTGACGGAGCCTCCCTCACGCACGGTCGGCCTGTCATGCGGCCCGATTCATCCCCGTCCGGCGTCGTACCAGAAGTGGCAGTTCTGGCGGGCGCGGACCCGCGCGCCGGGCCGGCGGGGGTCGTTGCGGCGCCTTGCCGTGGCTGGCGCGACGCAGCCTCGCCCGCTCTGTTGCTTCATCCACCAACCGGGGTGGTTGCGGGAGCGCGTTGACGGCCGCGTCCGGACGATGAGTCCTCCGACTGAGCACGGCTGCGGCTGCCTGCCGCGCCGCGTTGTTCCATCGACTCATGGGCTTGGTATCTGACACGGCGCTCGTGCCCGCTACCACGGGGGTTGGTAGGCGAAACAAAGCGGGGCGGTGCCTTCTCGGCGAACCGCGCGACCGTCCTGCGCGGCTAGGGATACGGCCGGCGGTGCTCCGTGACGCCGTCCTGCGGTGTCCACCGCATGACGCGGAGCTCGCTGTTGCTGGTGTCCCACCCGACAAAGACCGCGCTCCGAATGTCGACGTCGAAGACGGCCGCCGACTCGCGCGGAAAGCTCTTCCACCATGCCTCGTACTCGGCGTCCCGGATCTCGTCCCCGGCGAGGATCGCGCGACCATGGATCTTGAACTCTCCCTCGGAGCCGTTGACATCCGAGATGGAGCTGTGGAGCGCGCAGCGCGGGTCCCGCTCGAGGTCGCCCCGTTTCAGCGACGGCATCGCGCCGAGCAGCAGGCGTCCGTTGGCCAGCACGGGCTCGATCGGGCTGATCCGCGGGGAACCGTCCGCCCGGACGGTGCCGAGAATCGCGACACGAGTTCGCTCGAACCGCTCGCTGCCGAGCGCGGCCAACCGGGGCGCCCGCGCTTCGAAGTCACCCCAGCTGACTGGAGAACGTTCTGTGGCCATGCCGCCGCCTCCCTGAGCCAAGGCCGTCAGCCGTCCACCGGCTCGGTGACGTCGCCTCTGTCGCCGGAATCGTAGGCATCGTCGAGCCGAGCGACCCATGCCGCCGCCACCGACGCGCAGGTGCCGGGGTCGAAGCCGTTCCGGGCCAGGAGCGCGTAGGCCCTCTGGCGGCGTGCCCTCGGATCGGTCTCGCGCCGCAGCGTGGAGG
>JACDAV010000181.1 GCA_013695255.1 Chloroflexota bacterium | reverse complement strand
GGGTGGCCCCTGCCGTCGAGGCGACCCCGGAACCCGCGGCACCCCCGAAGCGCCGCGGCCTGGCGGGTTGTCTGGCCGAGCTCGACGCCGCGACCGAGGCGGCACGGCCCCTGGGTCTCGACGTCGGCGAGGCCGAGGCCGTCCGCCGCGAGGCCGGCGAGCGGCTCGGCTTCTCGGGCGACGCCGCGATCGTTGCCCTCGTCGGGGGCACGGGCGTCGGCAAGTCGACGTTGCTCAACGCCATTGCCGGCGCTGACGTCAGCACGGCGTCCGTCCGACGGCCGACGACGGCCAGCCCCGTGGCCTGGGTTCCCCGGGCGTCGCGCGCCGACTTCGACGAGCTCCTGGCGTGGCTGGGGGTCGAGGACATCCGCCTCCATGACGAGGCCGGCATCGGGCCGGTCGGCATCCTGGACCTGCCCGACCTGGACTCGGTCGCCCGGGAGCACCGCGAGCGGGTGGAGGCGCTGCTGCCGCGTGTGGACGCGGTCATCTGGGTGACGGACCCCGAGAAGTACCGCGACGCCGTCCTGCACGACGACTTCCTGCGGCGCTGGCTGCCGCGCCTGGATCGGCAGCTCGTCGTGCTCAACAAGGCGGACCGGCTGGGCGGCGAGGCGGAGACGGTGCGCCGCCACCTCGAGCGGTCGCTGCTCGACGACCGCGGCCCCGGGGCCGCCGCGGGGCTGCGGGTCGTGACCGCGTCCGCGGGCAGCGAGGAGGTGGATGCCGTCCGGGCCTGGCTGGCCGGCGTCGTGGACGCCAAGCGGGTGGTCATCGGCCGTCTCGCCGCGTCCGTGCGGGCCGTGCTCGACGATCTCGCTGCGCGCGCCGGGGTGGACCCGGACAGCGGTCCCCGGGCCGTGCTGGAGCCGCAGGTCCGGCGCGGAGCGCTCGATCGAGCCGGTGACGAGATCCTTCGGCTGATCGACCTGCCGGGGGCCGAGCGGCGGGCCGTGGCGGCCACGCGGGCCGCGGCGCGACCTGCCGGCGCCGGACCCCTCGGCCGGATCACCGCCTTCTTCTACCGGGCCAGCGGTCGCGAGGCCAAGGTCGCCGATCCGGCCATCCACCTGCGCCGATGGGCGGAGCGAGGGTCGCTCGCCCCGGCGGTCGACATCCTCCGGTCCGCCGTGGACGCGCCCGTGCGGGAGGCGCCGGCAGGGATCCGGTCGGCGCTCGCGGCGTCGGCCGACGTGCCGCGACTGACGGCCCGGTTGCGGGACGCCGTCGACGCCGCGATCGCGGCACGCACGCCCATGACACCGCCGGCCAGCCGCGTCTGGCCGGTGCTCGGGTTCCTGCAGTGGATCGCGACGCTCGCGATCGCCATCGCGGCGGCGTGGCTGATCCTCCTGTTCCTGATCCGCCCACCCGTCGACTCGGTGGAGCTGCCGGTGCTCGGCCAGATCCCGATCCCGTTCGCGCTGTTGCTGGGTGGGCTCGTCGCCGGCTTCCTCGTGGCGAGAGCCCTCGGCTTCCACGCCGGTCGGCTCGGCCGGCGCTGGGCGCGTCAGCTCGGAAGCGAGGTTCGCGCCGGCGTCGAGCGGGCGGTCGGCGAGGAGGCGTTCGCGGCCCTGGACCGGGTCGACGCGGCGCGTCGATCGGTCTGGAAGGCCAGCCGTGCGGCCCGGGAGGCGTGCGGGCCCGGCATCGGCGGTTGACGCGGCCGCGTCTGGCGGGGATCGCCGCGAGGTACGCTCAGCGCCCATGACCGAAGACCGCCTGGCCCAGGCGCCCGCCTCGTTCCGCGCCTTCGTCGCCGAGCGTCGCGACGACGGGTTCCGACGCGCGGTGCAAAACCTCACCCCGGAGGCCCTGCCCGCGGGCGACGTGCTGGTCCGGGTCGAGTGGTCCGGCGTCAACTACAAGGACGGACTCGCGGCGCGGTCGGACGGCAAGGTGGCCCGGATCAGCCCGCTGATCCCCGGGATCGATCTCGCGGGCGAGGTGGTCGCGAGCGACGACCCGTCCTTCGCGGCAGGCGACCGGGTGCTCGCCAGCGGCTACGACCTGGGGGTCGCGCGGCACGGCGGCTACAGCGAGCTGGCACGCGTCCCTGCTGCATGGGTCGTGCGGTTGCCGGACGGCCTGTCCGCGCGTGAGGCGATGGCGATCGGCACGGCTGGCTTCACCGCGGCCATGAGCGTGGAGGCGCTCGAGGATCGCGGCCTGCGGGCGGGGGCGGGCCCGGTGCTCGTGACCGGCGCCTCCGGTGGCCTGGGCCGGCTGGCGATCGGCTTCCTCGCCGCCCGGGGCGACGAGGTGTGGGCTGCGTCCGGCAAGCCGGAGTAAGCGGCGCGGCTGCGCGAGCTGGGCGCGGCAGGGGTGATCGGCGGGGTCGAGCTCACGGCC
>JACDAV010000155.1 GCA_013695255.1 Chloroflexota bacterium | reverse complement strand
GGCCTGTGCCGGGCGCGCCTTGGCGAGCTCCGGCTCGGCCTCGGCGTCGCGCGCTCGCGAGGCGCGCCGGGCGGGCTTCTTGTCCGCGGTTTCGGCGTCCGCGGCCCGGGCGGGTCGTGCGGCACGCGCCTTCTTGGCCTCCGCGACCGAGACCGGCTTGTCCGCGTCCCGGGCGGACCGGGCCGCACTGACGCTCGCCTCGAGTGCCGCCATGAGGTCGATCAGGTTGCCGGTCTCCTGCTCGGGCTCCGGCTCCATGATCTCGTTGCCCTCCACCTTCTGCTCGATGACCTTGAGCAGTGCCTCGCGGTACTCGTCCTTGTAGTTCTCGGGCTGGAACTCACCGGTCATCGCGGCCACCAGCTGCCTGGCCATCGCCTTCTCGCCCGGCTTGAAGTCGAAATCCTCCTCGGGCAGATCGAGATCCGCCGTCGCCCGGATCTCGTCCGGCCAGTGGAGCGTCGTCATGAGCAGCGTCTTGCCGAACGGATCGAGCGCGGCCAGGGCCTCCCGATCCTTGATCACGACCTTGCAGATCGCCGTGAGCTCCTCCTCCTCGAGCACGGATTTCAGGAGGTAGAACGCCTTGCGCCCGATCTTGTCCGGCTCGAGGTAGTAGGCCTGCTTGACGAAGCGGATGTTGCCGTCGTCCTGGTCCGGCCTGGTGAACTGCTCGATCTCGATCGATCGGACGGTCTTGAGCGGGACGTGCTCGAGGTCCTCGTCCGTGATCACGACGTACTGGTCCGGCGCCCACTCGTAGCCCTTGACCGTGTCCGAGCGCGAGATCACCTTCTCGTCGGCCGGGCACCAGACCTTCATGTTGATCCTCGACAGATCGGTCTGGTGGAGCATGTGAAAGCTGACGCCGTACTTCGACTCGGTCGCCAGGTACAGCTTCACGGGGATGGTCACCAGCCCGAACTGGATGGCCCCCTTCCACATCGCGCGTGCCACGGCAGGTCCTCGTGCGGTCGACTCCCTCCCGGCGGAGCCGAAGGACAACGATAGCGCTCGGCGCAAGGACCGACCACCACGATCGCGCCGGGCGATCCTGCAGCCGCGTTGCGGTCCAGCGACCGCGTCAGTTGGCGACGAAGATCGCGTCGAGATAGACGAGCGAGCGGGTCGCGTTCCGGAGCGCCCGCAGCTCGATCACCTTCGGACCGGCCGCCAGGTTCCTGACCCACACGACCCGGCGGGTCGCGTTCTCGCTGGCCCACAGGCTGATCCTGCTGTGGAACACGCCGTCCACGTAGACGTCGAACCAGCCACGGGTGGGCCCGACCGGCGCCAGGATCGTCACCGTGCGGTTCGCCACCGTGGTGCGCACCCGCGATCCGTCCGTGGACGTGGCGGAGAGCGTGCCGGCCCACGCCCACGTCGTCTCGACCCGGCGCCAGCCCGAGGAGTAGCTCATCGCCGAGGAGGCGCTGTCGATCGCGCCGAGGACGAGCTGGCTGCCCTGCGCCCAGGCGCTCCAGTTCCCGGCGGCGTCTCTTGCCCGGACGCGGAACCGGTGGCCCTGCCCCACGGCGAGATACCGGATCGCGAAGCGCGTGGCGCTGTCGAACGAGGCCGTCTGACCCCAGGCGCCGCCCCCGAGGGAGTACTGGAGCTCGTAGCCGGCGATCGCCGTCGACGGGTCGCTCGCGGTCGGCCAGCTCACGCGGACCGGGACGAGCGTGCCCTTCAGCGCGTACCCGTAGGCCGGCACGGCCGTCGGCGGTCGGGCCACGGGCGTGTCGGTGTTGACGACGATCTGGGTCGTCGCCTGACGCTTGCGCGGCCCCTCCGTCGCCGTGACCGTGACCGGGTACTGGCCCGCGGCCAGGCCGGCCGGGACGGTCACGGTCAGCGTGGCCTTCTCCGCGGTGAAGCCGGTCAGGGACGTGACGTCGAGGCTCGCCGCGAAGCCTGGGGGCGTCGTGCCCACCAGGCGCACGGTCTCGAAGTGGGTCGCCGTGCGCTCGACCGTGATCGGCACCGCGACCTTGCCGCCCGCCTCGCCGACGCCGAGCGGGCCGCCGAGCACGACCTGGAAGTCGCCAGCCGGTCCGAGCTTCGACACGTCGAGCAGGCGCTCGTGCGTGCTGTCCGGGTCCGTGGACGTGAGCCAGTTGAGGCTGCCGAGGAGCTGCAGCGCCGCCTTGGTCGTCGTCGGCGTGGACCATGGCCGGCTGGCCCGGTACAGCGCGGCCGCGCCGGTGACGGCGGGTGCCGCCATCGAAGTGCCGGACGAGTAGCCATAGCGGTTGCCGGTCATGGTCGACCAGATGCACTTGCCCGGCGCGATGAGATCGACGTCGTAGCCGTAGTTGCTGAAGTTCGCGAACGTGTCGTCGACGTCGTAGCTGCCCCACGAATAGCACCGGTTGCCGCCCGTGCCGCCGGCTTTCCCGTCCGTATCGGCGAGCGCCGAGACGGTGATCACCTCGTTGTAGGCGGCCGGGACGCGCCTCGCGGCGCTGCCGGAGTCGTTGGCGGCCGCGGCGACGACCGTGATGCCGGCCCCCGTGACCCGGCAGATCGCCTGGTGGAGGACGTCGTTCGTCGCGGTCCCGCAGCTTCCGCCGTCCGTGCCCCACTTGGCGACGCTCATGTTCACGGCTTCGAACAGGGGCCGCGTGGCGTCCCGGGGATCGCGCTGTGCGGCGATCCAGTCCAGACCGCACACGTACCACGACAGGTAGCCCTCGCCGTTCCGGTCGAGGATCTTGACCGCCCAGAGGCGGACGCCCGGTGCCACCCCGACGACCCCGCTGCCGTCGTCGATCGCGCCGACCGTGCCGGCCACGTGCGTTCCATGGCCCTCGTCGTCGTTCCACGCCGTCCGGTCGCTGCTCGAGCAGTTCACCCCCCCGGCGACGTTGAGATCCGGGTGCGAGCGGTCGATGCCCGTGTCCACGACCGCCACGTCCGCGTCGACCCGCTGGTCGACGCCGTCGATACGGGCCACCGATGAGCTGCGGGCGCCGACCCGCGAGACACCGGTCGGAATCGTCTGGGCGGCCAGCTCGACGATCTCGTCCGGCACGACGGCCGCGACATCCGGGTCCGCTCGCAGCGCCTTGGCCTGCGCGGCCGTCAGCCTGCCCGCGAAGCCGCGAACCGCGTGCTGGTAGAGCCGGTCCGCCTTGACCCCGTTGCGCCTGGCATGGCGGTCGCGAACTACGGCCGCCTCCGCCGAGCCGTCGAGGACGACGATGTACCGGCCAGTCGCGTCGAGGGTCCCCCGGCCGGGCTGGGAAGGCGCCTGGGGCTGCGCCGCTCGCGCGGCCGGGATCGGCACCAGCAGGAGCGCAGCCAGCAGCACGAGCAGGGTGTGGTGTCGCATGATTGCAACACCTTCGCCGCGCGGCACAGCCGGCCCAAGGACCCGGTGGTCACGTGCGGGCCTAGCCGTCCGGGCCCACACCGGACTGGTCCCATCGTCACAAACGGCTCCGGTCGCCGGCCCTCCCGATCGGTTCTTGCGGCCCGCGGGCCGGCGAGGGCCGCCGTGGGCACTTCGAGCGGCCTCAGGCGCCGATGGCCCGGATCTCCGCCTCCGCGGCGATCACCTGGGCGATCACCCCGTCGCGCAGCCTGTCCAGCCCGGTCGACACGGCGCCGGCCGCACCATTGATCGACGTCAGCTGTGACTTGAGCGTCTTGATGACCTCGAGCTGCTCCCGGATCGCGGAAAGGGCAGCACCGACGGCTGCGGCGTCCACCTCGGCCTCCGACTCGCGCAGCGACGCGAGTGCGAGCAACCGCGCCAGGCGCACCGCGGCCTCGAGCGTGGCGGGATCCGGCGCGGCCGGATCGAGGACGCAGTAGACGTCGCCGGCGCGCACGTCGAACGGGGCGATGCCGGTCGGGGCATGCGCGGGGGTGAACACCACCAGGGCGACGCACGCACTGCGGTTCGTCTTCGCCTCGCGCAGCTCCTCGCGCATCTCGCGGCCCGAGACGCGGCGATCCTTGGCTTCCACGACGATGCGCAGCTCCGCGCCACGGGTGAAGGTGGGATTGACCGTCAGGACGAAGTCCCCCTTCTTCGACTTCATCGTCGCACCGGGCGCGTTGACCGTCCGGTCGACCAGGTCGCCCGCACCGCGCGCCACCTCACCCAGAAGGTTCTCGAGCAGGTCCTCGAAGTCCGCTCCCTTGGCGGCCGAACGGGAGCGCTCGCCGGCCCTTGCCGAGGCAGCCGCCTCGATCGCGATCAGGCGCTCCTCGACGGCGCGGAACCCGGCCGTGATCTCCTGCCGGAACTGGTGCATGGGCGAGTTCATGCGGGTCGGATCGAGCAGGTGCGCGAGCTTGGACGTGTCACCGTCGAAATAGCGCTCGAGCATCGAGCCGATCCGGCCAATCGCCGAGTCGCGCTTTGTCTCGTCGAACAGCTCCTCGACCATGCCCCGGAGCGCGCCCCGGTCGCCGAGGAACCGCTCGAGCGTTCGCGGCAGCCGCCCGTCGCCGTCGGCGAAGTTGGCGCGCAGCGTCTGCTCGAGGGCCGTCGCCGCCCGCTCATTGGCCTGCTCCGTGCGCTGGAGCAGCTTCTCGAACTCGCCCCGGACGACGTCCACGTTGACCGTCACGCCTGCGTCCTGGAGCGCGATCAGGCCGATGCGTAGGGCGCGCTCGACGATCGCCGCCCGGTCATCCTCCGGGCGCTCGGCGAGCCAGCCGGCCAGCGCGGGGTCCGAGACGACGACGTCCGCCAGGACGATCCGGTCGCCGTCGACCCGAACGGCCGGTTGGGGCCGGGCGGTGGGGAGCGGGACGAGGCGGGCTTCCATGGCCACAGATTGGCGAGCGCCCGTGCCACCTAGCCTGTCACGGGGGTCATCCCCCGGATAGGGGATGTCTGTCACCGGTGTGCGGCTCTACCATGGCCGCGGGCCGGCACGTCGCGGGCCATGGGAGTCCCTGTGTCCCTGCCCGCGCGCCGCGCCCGTCTCTTCCCCCTGGTCGTCCTCACGCTCGCTCTTGCAGCGCCTTCGAGCGCCCTCGCGCGCGACGCCGAGCTCGGCCCGCCAGCCGGCCCCTGGCGCCCCTCGGCGGACCCCGCGTCCTCCCCACCCGGCAGCCCGTCGAGCCGGCTGATCGTCAGGTACCGGTCCGGCACCGGCGCCGCCGAGCGCGCCCGGATCCGGGCCGCGGAGCAACTCGACCGGCTCGCGAACCTGCCGAGCATCGACGCCGAGGTCGTCCGCCCACGCGGCCGTTCGGGGACGGCGGCCCTTGCCGCCCTTCGATCGCGCAGCGACGTCGAGCTCGTCGTTCCGGATCAGCGACGCACCATCTTCATCGATCCGACCGCCGAGGAGGCCTGGTCCGCCCAGTGGGGCCACCACAACACCGGGCAGCCGGTGCAGGGCGTCACCGGCAGGGCGGACGCGGACGTCGACGCGCTCGAGGCGCTCGCGATCACGCCCGGCAGCGGCTCGGTCGTCGTGGCCGTGATCGACGATGGCGTCGACTTCAGCCATCCGGACCTCTCCGGGCGTGCATGGACGAACCCGCTCGAGCTCGCCAACGGGCTCGACGACGACGGCAACGGGTACGTCGACGACGTCAACGGCTGGGACTTCTGCAACGGCGACAATTCGGTCCACGACTTCGATCAGGACTGGCACGGCACGGCCGTCGCCGGCACGATCGCCGCCTCCCTCGACGGCCGCGGCACGGTGGGCGTCGCGCCCGCCACGACGATCATGGCCCTCAAGTTCCTGAAGAACCCCGAGGACGATCCCGCCGGCGCGTGTGGCTGGGACTCGCAGGCGATCGAGGCAATCGCCTACGCGTCACGGTTCGGGGTGCGCCTGATGAACGCCTCCTGGGGCGGCCCATCCGGCGAGCCGATGCTCGAGACGGCGATCGAGCGGTCCGGCGCCCTGTTCGTCACCGCGGCCGGCAACGACGCGGCCAACATCGATGCGATCCCGAGCTACCCCGCGGCCTACGACTCGGCCAACATCGTGGCCGTCGCCGCCACCGACAACCGCGGCGCGCTCGCCCCCTTCTCGAACCGCGGAGTGGTCGGGGTGGACATCGCGGCGCCCGGCAAGGACATCTTCGCCCCCTGCCCCGCCGACGCGACCAGCCGCAGCCCGGGATGGTGCTGGGTGGACGGCACGTCGTTCGCGGCTCCGTACGTGACCGGCGTGGCCGCGCTGGTCGGCGCCGTCCGGCCGGCTCTGCTCGCGACACCGACCACGCTCCGCGGCCGGCTCCTCGGCAGCGCCGTGCCGGTTGCCGGGCTGCAGGCGACGGTCGCCGGCGGGCGGCAGCTGAACGCTCGCCGCGCGCTTGACTTCAATCCGCCGGCGGCCATGAGCGCGCCTCGGAGCTCGCCGATCGCGCCGTCCGGGCTGGGCAGCACGACGGTTGCGGCGCGCCTGAGCTGGCCGGCCGGCAGGGACGACCTCGGGATGGGCACCTACCGCGTGGAGCAGCGCCGCAACGGCGGGAGCTGGCAGACGTTGACGACCGGGACCGCGGCCCTCTCGCGCGACGTCGTGGTCAGCCTCAGCGGCAGCTACGAGTTCCGCGTCCAGCCCCGCGACGCGGCCGGAAACCTGGGCCCGCTCAGCGCGGTCCTGCGGATCCTGCCGATCAGAATCGAGGAGAGCGGCACCGGCGTGGTCTACGGCGGAACCTGGCGAACGGCATCCACCACGACGGCATCCGGCGGCGCGACCCGATACACCTCCTCGACGGGCGCGTCCGTGTCGCTGGCGTTCACCGGTCGCGCGGTAGCCGTCGTCCTGGCCACGGGCCCCGCCAGCGGCAGCCTGAAGGTCTACGTCGACGGCCGGTACGTCCGGACGGTGGGTCTCTACTCGTCCACTCCGAAGGGCCGCCGAGTCCTCGTGGCGCAGTCGTGGTCGACGGCCGCCAGCCATACGATCAAGCTCGTGAACGCCCCGTACAACGGCCGGACCCGAGCGGATCTGGACGCCTTCGTCGTCTTCCGGTAAGCCGCGCCGGGGACGCGCGTGCCGGCGCACCGTCCCGACGCTCCCCGGTGCCGGCGCCGTCAGGACCCGCGGCGGACCGTCGCCTCGATCAGGCCGTGCGGCTCGGTGGTCGCCGTGAAGATCTCGTTCCGGTTCTGCTGGCCGTACGGCGAGAGGTCGACGAGCCAGTGGTGCAGGTTCGGCAGGACCAGGTGGATCCTTTGCACCTCCGGGTGACGCTCGAGGATCGCTCGGCCGACGATCCACGCGGAGGCCTGGACCGAGCGGCTGTCGTGCTCGGCGAAGACGTCGAGCAGGGTGGCGCCGATCGCGTCGAACGACGCGTCGTGGTCGAGATCGGCGGCGCCGCCGTACGCCCACGAGGCCGTCAGCCGGGTGGCCATGATCCGATCCCCGGTCTCCGGCAGCGTCGTGTACGCGTCCCGCGGAAAGCCCTCGAACGCGGAGTGCCCGGTCTTCATCACGACCAGGTCCCGGATCCCCGCCTCGAGCGCCTCGCCGGCGGCGGTCGAGGCGACGACCGCGGTCCGCGTGAAGTCACCGGAGCGCAGGAATGCATCGGGCGCCGGTCCGTCGGCGGTCGGGATGCGGACCCAGCGGTGCTCGTCGAGCGAGACGGTGGCACGGTCGACCTGCTCGAAGGCGACGAAGTGGCGTGCCAGGACCTGCCCGAACCGCTCGATCGAGCCCGTCAGGTGCTCCCGGGCAAAGGCATGGACCGTGTTCTTCATCGTGTCCGTGGCGATCACGTTGGCGTTGTCGCCCTCCACGTGGGCGGCTCGGAAGTCGCCCTCGAGCGCGACGGCGACGGTCAGGTCGCGGACGGTATGCGTGGACGCATTGCGCTGCACCTTGACCAGCCGGATGCCGGACTTGCCGTAGCGGTTCGACCCAAGCTCGATCACTCGCCCTCCCTCGTGTGTCGGGTCTTCAGCCATCGGTCGCGGGCGATGTCGACGACCGCCCGGAGGGCCCGCCGCCGCTCGTCCGCGACGGGACGGGAAAGAGCGTCCTCGAACTCCCGGAGCAGAGCCGAGCGAGGTCGCCCCGCGACCCGGACGCAGTAGCGGAACCCGAAGCGCGCCTCGTACTCGCGGTTGAGACGCTCGAGCTGCGCGTCGACGTGCGAGCGCTCCGCCTCCGCGGCGGCGTCGGCGACCTCCCGGTCGTAGCCCTGCTCGACGTACGACAGGGCGGAGACGCTGCCGGGCGGCGCGCCCAGCCGGGGGTGCGCGTCGATCAGCTCCCGCTGCTCGTCCTCCGGCATCGCGAGGGCGATGCGTTCGGCCGCCTCGAACAGCGCCGCCGGGGAGCCGAAGGGGCGGGCCGCCGCGAGCCGGGCGAGGAACCGGGGTGCACCCTCGAAGAGGGGGACGGTCGTGGTGACGAACGCCGCTTCGGGGAGGGCGTCGAGCTCCCAGGGAGGCGATTGCAGCACGTCAGCTGCCTCGGTATGTGGTCATCGAGAACGGCGCCAGCAGCAACGGCACGTGGTGGGAGCGGCCCACGTCGTCGATCCGCAGGTCCACGCTCAGGCGCCGGAAGAAGCGCTCCTCGCCGGAGCCGGGGCTCGTCTCGCCGGCCAGGTTGAACTCGAGCCGGTAGTCGCCGGGGGCCATCGGGCGCTCGAGCAGGTCACGAACCCGTCCGTCGGCATCGGTGAGCGCCTGCGTCAACCGGACCGGGCGGTTGTCCTCGCCGAGGCGGTACAGGGTGACGTGGACGCCCGCGGCCGGCCGCCCCAGCTCCGTGTCGAGGACGTGGGTCGAGATCGTCGGGCGGG
>JACDAV010000136.1 GCA_013695255.1 Chloroflexota bacterium | reverse complement strand
TGCTCTCGAGGAACGCCCGCAGCTCCTCGGTCTGGCAGAGCACCAGCCGCGATGCGCGCGCGATCGACCCCAGCTGCTCGACGGCCTCCGGGGTGACCTGGGTCACGGTCTGCGGGATGTCCGTGAGATACGTCCAGATCCGGCCGTCGAAGGTGCCGCCACGGACGACGGCCGGGATGACCCGCGAGCCGCGCAGGACGACGATGTCGAAGCGCTGGTTGGCGTCGAGCTCGCGCATGATCTCCGCCGCATGGCCGACGCTCAGCAGCCTGACCACGGCCGGATCGGCAAGGCCCTCCTCGAACGGTCGGACGATCCGGACGGTTGGCAGGTCGAGCAGCGGCTGGAGCAGGCGCGGCGTGTCCACCGGTGCCTTGAGCAGCAGCGTGACGTGGCAGCCCGCCTCTGCCAGCACCTGGACCACCGCCGGTGCCCAGATCGCGGACCCGTCGATCTGGTTGAGGTTGACGTCGCCGTAGACCAGCGCCCGTCGAGACGCCGTCGTTTCGCCGCCCGCGGACCGTTCGCCGATCACGCCGACCTCTCGGCTCCGACCGAGAAGACGCGCCAGCCGTCGGCGAGCGTGTCGGGAAGGCCGGTGTCCGCGTCCGTCGGCCCTGGGATCGAGGCGGACCGCTGCGCGAGGAGCGTTCGCCGGACGATGCCCGCACGCAGGTCGAGACCGGGGACGAAGCGAAGGCCGTCGGTTGCGTCGTAGGCGACGGCATCAGCCCGGGACATCTCACCGCCGACGACGAGGTCGAGCAGATGACCCGGGTCGGGATTCCCGCGCCGGGGCCACAGCGCCACCCATTCGCTGTCGAGCTCCTCGAGGATCGAGGACCATCCGCGGTCGAGCGCCGCCTCGTCGACCGCCTGGACGGCCATCCCGGCCTCCTCGAGCGGTCGTGCTCCGACGGCCGTGATCGACGGGGTCCCGATGAGCACCACCTCGTTCGGGCGGTGGGCCTGCTGGAGCAGGGAATCGATCACGGCCGCCGGATCCGACTCCGATCCGAGCGCCGCGACGGCGGCAACCGAGCGGCCGGCCAGCGGATCCGACAGTCCGCCAAGCGCGCGGATGATCCGGGCCAGCATCACCGGCGACGCATGTTGCTGGAAGAGGACGCGCAGCATGTCGCGAAGCCCCGCATCCGACGGGAGGCCTTCGACTGCCGCCGCGCGGACCAGCCTGCCGATCGCGGCCACCTCCTCGACCATGGTCACGCTCGAGCCGAGCCCGGCCGATGCGAGCGCGTCGTTCGGACCGCTGATCACCCGGGCGCCGCAGGCCAGCTGCTCCAGCGTCCGCGGCGCGAGCACGCCCCCGCGCGAGCCTGCCGTGACCGGCTCGGCCAGGATCACCCCGGTCGCTCGGTAGAGCTCCGGCGTCTCGTCCCAGGGCGCCACCCCGCGAACCGCGCCTCGGAGCTCGGGAGGGAGCCCATCGGCGCCGTCCGGATCGAGCGGATCGAGCCGGATCTCGAGTTGCTGGTCCACCAGCGCGCCAAGAGCCGCCACCGTCCAGCGCCGCCGGGCAGCAGACGCCCGGGGGTCGATCCGGCCGACGAAGAGCGGCTCGGACCGGCGGTCCGGAGGCTCGCCGATCGGGTTGAACCGCTCGAGGGAGACGCCGCGCGACCAGGCGCCGCCCGCGTCCGCCTCGCCGGCGCCCGCGTCCCCCTCACTGCGGCCGAGCACGAGGTCGAACCGTGCCTCGAGCGGCTGCAGCCCCGCGGCATCGACGGCCCGTTCGTCGCGCACGAGGACCGCCGGCCGGCCCTGCCGGTGAGCGCGATCGATCAGCTCCATGACTCGGCCGTCGCGCTCCACGGCCGCGGCCGTTCCCCCATACGCCCACGGCCGCGATGGGGCGAACGCGGCGGTCTCCACGAGGAACACGTCGGGATCGACTCGTTCGAGGACCAGGAGCGCGTCGTTCGGCGTCATGACGCTCACGGTGCTGCCTGCGGCCAGCGCGCCGGCCGTTTCGTGGCGCAGGATCCCGGCGATGACGGGCCGCCGCCGCGGGGTCATGGCCAGGGCCGTGTGAGCCAGGAACCGACGCACCTCCGTCTCGGCGGGGTCCGCCGTCGCGGCGGAGCTCGCCCCTGCGCTGCCGGTCCGCGCCGCCGGCTTGGGCTTCGGCCTGGGCTTCTCCGCGGCCCGTGACGCGGCGGCCCGCTCGGCCACGCCGCGATTGCGCCAGATGCGGCCGAGGTCGCCCGGCAGCCGCCGGAGGCGGCTCGGGGTGCGGGCCGCCGTGACGATCGTGCGGCCCAGCCGGTACGAGGTCGACTGCGCGATGCGCTCGGTCTCCGCACGGGCGCGCTCGGCTTCCCCGCGAGCCGCATCGACGGCGGCACGGTCCGCATCGACGGCGGCACGGTTCGCCTCGTCGCGCGCGCGGAGGTCGGCGAGTGGCGCAGTCGCATCCTGAGCGTCGGCCGGCGGTGGGGGTGAGTCCGGCGGCGCGTCTGCGGTCGGTGGAACCGCTCCGGGGGTTCCGACCACCGTCTGGGGACCGGGCACGGGCGACGCATGATCGCCGCCCGGCGTCCCCGACCGGCGATTCTCACCGGCGGGTCCCACCGGGGCATCCGCCGCCGACGGCGCTGGAGGAAGCGGCCGCTCGCGCACCTGTTCCTCGAGGTCGAACAGGCGGACGCGGAGCCCGCGGGAGACGAAGTCCGTGAAGATGTATTCGTTGGCGATCCGGAGCTCGAGCCCGAGTTGCGGGCCCGATCCGTCGTCGGACGCGATCGGATCGCCCAGCGGGTCGCGCGGCACCTGGAGCCGATCCGTCGAGGCCACCAGCGCGCCGCTGTAGACGTGGTCGTAATCGAGCGACGCCAGCTGCAGCACCTGGCAGCTCGCGCGGCTGAGCGCGTCGAGCAGGCGATGGAAGGGCAGCGTGGCGCTCGGGAAGCCGAACAGGATCAACGCTCTGCCGCCCGGCGGAAGGCGTGGGATCAGGCCGATCGCATCGTCCGGGTCGCCGTGCCGGCCGGCGTCCGGGCCAAGGATGCCGATCGGAAGCTGGTCGGCCGGGAACCGTTCGGGTGCCGCGTCGGGCGCGCAGCGCGCGTAGGCGACGCCGTCGGGCAGCTGGAGGTACGGCTCCAGCGTCAGCGAGCCGGCGTGGCACTCGACGACCGAGCTGATGCCGTCGAGATGCGGATGGAGCAGATCGCGCAGGCGCATGCCGCCTCAGTGGTCGCGGACGAAGACGAGGAACCCGATCTCGTTGTCCTGAAAATCGTAGGGCCGGAACTCGTCGAGTGTGAACCCGCACCGGGCGAGGAGCTCCGTGTACTCCATCTCCGCCCGGTGGACGATGTAGTTGCCGAGCTGCCGGCGGCGCTCGTTGCGCTGATCGGTGATGACCAGCTTGCCGCCCAGCCGGACGAGCGACGCGAGGTTCTCGACGCTCGCCGCCCAGTCCGCGTCGTCGAGGACGTGGAACAGCACGTCGACCGAGTAGACCACGTCGTAGAGCCACGGGCTCCGCCAGTCGGCCAGGCTTGCCACCTCGTAGCGGCCGGGCCCATGGCTCTGGCAGAACTCGATGGCCGCTGGGCTCGTGTCGATTCCCTCGACCCGGAAGCCGCAGCGGACCAGCGCCCGGGCGAAATAGCCCTTGCCGCATCCGGCGTCGAGGACGAACTGCGGCTCCCGCACGCTGTTGCGGTCGCCGATGATCTCGAGCAGCTTGCCGAGCCGCGTCAGGTAGAAGATCTCATTGGCGGCGTCGCCCAGCCCGATGTCGCCGCCGGAGCGGAGATCGTCCTGCGCTCGGTGGCGGTTGTCCCAGTAGCGGACCGCCTCGTCTCGCGAGAGCAGACCCACCGGACGAGGAGGCGTCACCATGCGGCCCGGGTCGTGGGGCTTGCACGAAGTCGAGCCGCTCACGCGTCGCGTCCCTCCTCACCGCCCGACGGGGCGACCCTCCTCGGCCGCGCGCCGGCTGGTGCAGCGCCGATGATACCCTCGCGGCCTGCCCCAACTCGCCCTGTCCGCACACGAGGTCGCCCAGCAATGGATCAGGCGTTCCGGGATGCGATCACCGCCGGCTATGCGCTCGAGGAGCCGTCCATCATCCTCGGCAGCGCGCTGCACGGCGATCTGCCGCTCAACACCACCCGCGTCCAGGTGTCGCTGGCGATGCTCAACCGGCATGGCCTGATCGCGGGCGCGACCGGCACCGGCAAGACCAAGACGCTGCAGCTGATGGCCGGCCAGCTGTCCGCGGCCGGGATTCCCGTCTTCGTCAGCGACATCAAGGGCGACGTGACCGGGATCGCGGCGCCCGGTGATGCCGCGGACGCCCGGATCCAGGATCGAGCCGCCTCGCTCGAGTGGACCTTCACGCCGGCCGGGCACCCGGTGGAGTTCCTGTCGCTGTCGGGCAGTCTCGGCGGGCAGGTCCGCGCGACCGTCAGCTCGTTCGGACCGCTGCTGCTCGGCAAGGTCCTCGATCTCAACGAGACGCAGACGTCGATCCTGGCGCTGGTCTTCAAGTACTGCGACGACAACGACC